>JABIYQ010000112.1 GCA_018702715.1 Desulfobacula sp.
GTACAGAGTTTTGCGGCACTGATCATGCGAGTATGACAGGGGTTGTAAGGGTGGTCTCCCAGGAAGAATATGAAGAATGGGTAAACAAAGAAGATGAATGGTAATAAAATAAGTTTTTCACATGCCAGGGCTCCAGGATTTTCTTATGCTTTAAAATATTATCTATCAATGTTTAAACTACAATTGTGCATTTATATAAGTCTTTCCGCAATTCTGGGTCATGTTATGGCAGGCCAGAGATTTTCTTCGGCATCTCTTTTATTGGGGTTTTTCGTGATGGTTCTGGCCTTTGGGTCTGCTGTCCTGAATAATGTCCAGGATAGAGCGTATGACAGGTTTTTCCAAAGAACATGTTACAGAAGTCTGCCCAAAAAAAGAGTACCCGTGTTTCATGCAAAAGTTATCGCTGTAATAATGATAGGTTTCGGGCTTTCAGGCTTGATGTTTGCAAAGGGGTTTTATCCCTTTGTCTGGGGTGCTGTAGCTGTCCTTTGCTACAATGGCCTTTATACCCCTTTAAAAAAGATATCTTTACTGGCCATTATTCCCGGGAGTCTGAGTGGTATGCTGCCGCCTTTAATCGGGTGGACAGCCGCAGGAAAATCCACCTTGGATTTCCATATTTTAATCCTAATGAGTATTTTTGGATTATGGCAGATCCCCCATTTTTTTATCATCCTTCTAAAAACACGACAAACTCAAACTGGCACGGCATCTTTGAAAAGATTTCCCTGTTTTACAAGTTTTTTCCCACAAGATGAGATTAAATTACAGATCCTGATCTGGACAAGTCTCTACAGCCTTGCCATATTATTATTTTTAATGAATGGGTCTATAAAAAACCCTGTGCTGTCAAGCATTTCCGGGCTGAATGCTGTGGGGGTCATTTTTTTTATTTCAACAATTATGCTGAATCAACAAGCTAAAACCATTTCTATTGCCTTTGCAGCCATAAATTTATCCATGCTTTTATTTATGGGCGCAGGTATTTGTGACAAGTGTTTTCTGTGATTTATGTCTGTTAAGCCACAACCGAATACCGGTGTCCAATCCAGAGAAACTTCAAATAATTCCACTCCAGAGCATATGTTTTTTCCATTTCAAATCTTTTGCATTTTATCTTGTTATTTAGTATTTGAGATTTAATTTTTATAATTAAAAATCAGAGGAATCAATATGAGCAATATAAAATCAGCAATTCAAGAATTAAAGTCAGACCTGATTGAATTTGCACGGGACCTTGTGAGAACAAAAAGTTATTCCGGAGATGAAAAAGAGATCATCCTTCTCATAGAAAAAAAAATGAAACAATTGGATTATGACGAGGTCATCATGGATTCAATGGGTAATCTTGTGGGTAGAATCGGTAATGGCAGAAAAGTTATCATGTTTGACTCCCACATAGATACAGTGGCGGTGAATGATATCTCAGAATGGGTACATGACCCATTCGCCGGTGTGATTGAAAAAGGCAGACTGCATGGACGAGGATCCGTGGATATGAAATCTTCGGCAGCAGCTTCCATCTATGCCGGGGCTGTTGCAAAAAGGCTGGGGTTTCACAAAGATAAAACCATATATGTATCATGTACAGTGATGGAGGAAGATTGTGATGGAGAAAATCTGAAACATCTGTTTAAAGAATGCCGCATTAAACCTGACTATATGATCATTTGCGAGCCATCTGCCAACAAACTGGTTACAGGTCATAATGGCAAAGCCCAGATTGCAATAAAAACAAAGGGCATATCAGCCCATGGATCTGCTCCTGAAAAAGGATTGAATGCCATATATGAAATGGCAGACATCATTCAGCGGATCGAAAAAACAAGCGATTCTCTTTTGAAGTCCAAACCAGCAAAAGGGACTTTGGTGGCCTCAAAAATTTCAAGTGTAAGCGAATCTCTTAATGCTGTTCCCTTTGAGTGTGAAATATACCTGGATAGACGATTGGTGCCGGGTGAGTCTCAGGATATGATAGAAAAGGAAATGGATTCCATCATTAAAGGGAAAAATGCATCATGGGAGATTGGAGTCCTTAACCGGAAAAGCTGGACAGGAAAAAAAATAAAATATCATCCATTTCATTTGTCCTGGCAGATTGATCTTGATCACGAACTTACAGAAACTTGTTTTGCAGCCTTTAATGATGCGTTTGGATCTGACCCAAAGCTGGACTATTGGGATTTCAGTACAAATGCCGTTGCATCTGTAGCAATGGGTATACCCACAATTGGATTTGGTCCGGGCGAATATAAATTAGCGCATATGATCAATGAAAATTGTGAGATAAGTCAGATAATTGATGCCTGTGACTTTTATGCAAGTGTGATGAATCATTTATGATTATCGATCATTCAAATAAGGATAAAAGATCTTTAAACCCTTCTTTTTCAAGGTTCTCTTTTGGAATGAACCTTAAAGAAGCAGAGTTGATGCAATACCTTAATCCTGTAGGTTCAGGACCATCATCAAACACATGACCCAGATGCGAATCTGATGTTTTACTTCGAACCTCAACTCTTTTCATGAAGAGACTATTATCCTCTATTTCCTTTATAGATCCTTTGGTGATAGGCTTTTCAAAACTGGGCCATCCCGTACCTGAATCAAATTTGTCCCGTGATGAAAACAAGGGCACATTGGAAATGATATCTACATATATGCCTTGTTTTTTATTATCCCAGTACTCATTATCAAAAGGGGGCTCAGTGCCATTTTGCCTGGTTACTTTATATTGAAGCGGAGTCAGCTTATCAGCAGAACTCTTTTCTGAATCAAATATATGTTCTTTATTTTTCCATGCTTTTTCAATAAAACGATCCTTTCCCGAGCCGGTCCGATAATATTTGTAGCGGATGGGATTTTTTTTATGATAATCCTGATGATACACTTCTGCATCATAAAAGGTTTTAAATTTAAGAACCTGTGTTGCCACAGGGATATCAAAAAGTTTTGATTGGTTTATTTTTTCAATTGTTTTTAAGGCCTCTTTTTTCTGGGTGTCATTCTGATAGAAAATTGCAGAACTGTATTGACTTCCCCTGTCAACAAAAGACCCGGAGAAATCCGTGGGGTCAATTTGCTGGAAAAAAATTTTCAGAAGTTCTTTGTATGTTATGATATCTGGATTAAAACTTATTTTTATGGCTTCAAAATGACCGGTTGTACCTGATGTGACCTGTTCATAGCCGGGATCTATAACATGGCCCCCCGTGTATCCGGAAATAACATCAATAACACCTTTATGCCCTTCAAAAGCTGCCTCTACACACCAGAAACAGCCACCGGCAAAAATAGCAGTCTCAAAGTTTTTATTATCCATGATAACTTTCCCCTGGTTTAAATCTGAAGCAGGCATTATCTGAATGAAAATGCCTGCAATAATAGATAATACAATAGATTATTTTTATCTTTTTCATGACGTCACCTCTTAAAACGCGTTACAGTCTTAATCCCCAGGGCAATCGCATGTATTTTTTTTATGATTCGTCCATACCCGTTCAGGCCAGTTTACCTTTTCATCGCTGGATGGGGATAATTGACAGGTCCCAAAATGCTCATCCAAGGCAAATTGACCTGAACTAGTTGCTGTTCCGACAATTATAATCATTGTAGCGGATAGCAGACCAAAATATTGTTTACATGCCTTAGCCCTGGCCTGAATAACTAAAAATGCATTTTTTGTGCCAGGGTAATATTATGATAAGATTGGCTTAAAGGGTTTTTTCAGCCTTGATAATGGCCATAAGGCCGGAATGAAGATTCTTAATGATACCGGATTCTGAAATTCCAAGTCTTTGGCGGTTGCTGATATCAAATACAGCATTTTCGATCTTTGTTTTTTCACCCTTGGTTCCCCGGATCTGAAGGTTATAAGCCTTGATTAGTTTGAAAAGGAATTCTTTTTTTCTTTCAAGTTTTCCAAGTTGAATATGGACGGAGGCCCTCATGGATGTACCAATGTTTGTAGGACAGCAACTAAGATGCCCATAGGCTTTGTCCCATGCAAAATCAAGATTTTGGTTTAAGGCTGAAACGGCACGGCAAAGACGGTTATAAACACTTGAGAGATCTGATGTTTTTTCCAGACTGATGATTCTTAAATGATCTTCTTCATTTATCCAGACCATCAATTTTTTATCAAAAGAGTGATATACTCCTCTACACTTGGGAAAATCAGAATTGATTCCTGCGGCATCCTGGAAACGGTCACCTTTGTGAAACAATATGTTTTCGTTTTCAAGCTGTTTTAATTCTTTTTTATCATCATGTTCAAAAGAAAAATAATTTCCCTTGAAACTTTTTTGCAGGCAGTTTAATGCTCTGATAATTTTTTTTTCAAGATCACGGCGTTGGGATAAGTCCATGTTGCAGGAGAAGTTGAAGCCTTTAAGGTTTCTGGCAATCCTTATCCTTGTGGACTGAATATATTTTTTTTCAGGATCAATGGCTGGAAGGTTAAGCTCATTGATATCTGATTTGTGTTTCAGGTTTTTTTCTCCATGGTATTTGGAAATAACAGGATCAAAAATTAGCGAAAATGTCTGATATGACTGTGCGTCACCTGCATAAATACCAATTTTGCTATCAGGATTTTTCAAACCGGAATTGACAGCTTTGGCAAGTGTAAACCCTGATTCGGTCTTTTTGTGTTCAAGGTTTTTACAAATTTTTTGTGATAAATATTTTTTTACAAGGCTATTGGATTCTTCTGGAAATGAAAAGGGGCTCAAAAGGGGTTAACCCTCTATGAAAGATGACTGTGATGAGATGCCCCTTGCAAGCATTGTCTGGATTTTGTCCAAGATAAGACAATCTGTATGACAACGGGGAAGCAAAGGTTTGTTTTCACAAGTCATGCACGGGCTTTTTGTCAAGTACCCGATTTCAAAATCAAACATATCTCTATTTACTATGGTTTCCATGGCAAAATATTTTCAAATAAAAAGTTAAAATTTGTTTGTATCAATTTTGAGAAGAAGCGTCAATATCTGTGGCAGTTTATCAGCAATTCTCGGTGGCAAATCATTATCAACTCGAATTATGAAGCATTTTGTATACTGCATTATATATTGGTGACCATTACCCGTTCCGGACTGCTTACCTTGCATTCGCCGGCTGGACTATTTGACAAGATCTAATCAAACGATATTTTGCTTTGTTATTCGCTACAATGATTGTAATTGTCGGCACAGCAGCTA
>JABIYQ010000297.1 GCA_018702715.1 Desulfobacula sp.
CAGCCTTCAGAGGCCCATCCAAATCCTATAAATTTTCTTTTTTTGTTGACCTGGTATGAACCAGAAAAATATTTGTCATATTGGACGCCATGTTTTTTTGTATCGTGTTTATAAAATCTAACACCTTTAAAAGAACTTTTTTCCCACTGGCGTTTTTGATTTGACTTTATCATATGCTTTTAATTATTCCGTTATTTGTTACACACATATTACACACTTTATTTATTATTACAAGTGATTTTCCATGAAGTAGAATGAAGGGCTTGTGAGGTTGTTGCCTTATTCTAAAGGGCTTTTGGATGTTTTATGTGAAACTTAATGAACGAGTATGAAATGATAAAAAATGGATTAGGAATCCTATGCTCTATCCACTGAGCTACGGGGGCAAAGTTTATTCAACGATTAATTTTTGGCCCGGGAATATTTTACTTTTTTTACTCAAACGGTTCAAGACAAGTAGTCGATTTAAACTCATATTATATTTTTTTGCTATTAAAAAAGGGCTGTCACCAGATCGAACTTTATATGTAGATGTCTTTTTTTTTTCGATTTTTAATTGTTTTTTTGATGTAATATTAAGGCGTTGACCAATGCTCAGTGCAGTGGTGGATAATTTGTTTGTGGTCATGATGTTTTTTGTAGTGGTGTTAAATTTTCTGGCAATATTCCAAAGATTGTCACCACTTTTGACTTTATATGCAAGCCTTTTTCCAGGTTTTACCTGGATAGATGAGGCAACCTGAATATTTGCAGCATTGGTTCTGCTGGGTATCTTTAATATCTTGCCGGCAATGATTCTGTGGGACTTATAAATATGATTCACAGCCGATATAGCACGGATGGATGTTCTATACTTATTTGCGAGTCCGGATAAAGTATCGCCTCTTCTAACACGATGGAACACATACATAGGAGGTGGAGCATGAAAGGTCTTGATTTTATCTATTTTTGAAAGAAAAATTTGAACTTTATCCTCAGGAATCTTTAACTGATATGGTTCTGGCGGCAAAAGTCCATATCTGAGCTCTGGATTTAAATCTTTTAATACAGCTTCCTTTATATCTATTTCTTTTGCAATATCTTTAAGGCGAATTTGTTTTTTGATCTCATATGTATGAAAAGCAATGGGCAATAAGGGAACACCGATTTTGATATTATATTTATCCAGATTGTTCATGATATGAAGAGTTGCTAAGAATCTGGGAACATACCGTGCGGTTTCCCTGGGTAGATTCTGATAAAGATCCCAGAAATTATCAAGATAGTTTATACTTTGTTTCCTGATGGTTCTTAATACTCTATTCTCCCCGCAATTATATGCAGCAAGGGCGGTTGTCCAGTCCCCAAAAAGGTTGTGAAGCTCTTTTAGATAGCTAATAGCTGCCATGGTCGATTTTTGAGGGTCGAGACGCTCATCAATATAATAGTTACGGGTTAACCCGAATTTGTATCCGGTAGAAGGGATAAACTGCCATAAGCCGAGTGCTCTGGCAGAAGAAAGGGCTCTGATTTTAAATCCGCTTTCAATTAAGGGTAACCAGGATAATTCTTCGGGGAGCCCTGCTTTTTTTAATTCAGAAAGTATGAAAGGCCTAAATCTTTCAGATCGTTCAAGGGATTGTATAAAGAATTTGCGTTCCGGCCTGGTTAGCCTTTTTATTTCCTTTTGCACATGTTTATTCAAGGTTATTGGTATTTCATTGTGCAGTCCGTTTACCACTAGCTGGCGAGATGCATAAATTTCAAGAATTCGTTTTGAAATCAGGTATCGGATATCTTCTTTTTGTTGACTAAATTCAGAATGTATTTCTGAATCGATCTCAAGAATAGAAGAATAAGCAGAGTCAAGGTTGGTGAGTGCTTCTTCTAATTGGCCTTTTTCCCACATCTGCTGGGCATAATCACAAAGCTCGAGTGCTTGATCAATTTTCTTCTGGCTTGAAAGCTCGGACTCGCCATCGGCTTTTTCAGATTCCTGATTTTGTTTGTTTGATTCCTTTGCAATGTCTGACGTTGATAATTTTGTCTTAGTGGGGGCAGGCAAAACAGAATTTGAAATATCTGAGGTCTTTTGTGAGCTGTCGGCTTCTTTTAGAGTGATGGCCAGCCCATTTTCATCATTTGAATTAGACTGAACAGGAAGATTTGCAAGCTCTTGTTTGTCAATGGAAGGTGTCTGGGTATTATTGTTGGGCTTTAAGGTCGTGCTGTTGTATGCTTGTTGGCAGCCTGCTGTGATCCAGAGAATCATTAAGAATAAAGCCAGCTTAATTTTGAACATTTTTTTCCTTGATCTTTACATTAACATCTTTAGATGGATTAATTATAAAATTAGGAAAAACTTGTCAAGGATATATAATCTTTTAATTTTGGAGTAGTAGTAGTTTTGCTTTATGACCGAGAAAAAGTTCTTGCATATTTAATTTTATTTGTGTAGGATGAAAAGTTATTTGATTTTGGTTTTAATAGATTATTCAAGGTGCAACGTAATTTGGATTAAATTCA
>JABIYQ010000433.1 GCA_018702715.1 Desulfobacula sp.
ACAAATCCAAGCCTCCAGATCCATGAGTCAAGCAATGGAAAATCTGGAGACATTAAACTGCCAAAGGTGCGGGACAGTTTATCAAATCAGATTTCTAAAACCGGGTGAAAATTATAATGATTTTGGAATCTGGTTTTGTCCCTATTGTGGAGACTTGACTGAAAGCATCCCCGACTGGGTAAAAGGCAAAACACAAAAGCTGGGTACCAACTATGTTTTAATCTCAATATCAGGGGGGCTTGTTGATCAAGTAAAATTTTATGCAGAGCCCATAGCTGCTGTAAGTACTTTATCGGATTTTGTTAAAAATATGGATGTAGAAAACGAGGATGCCGGTGTTTATGACAAAGATGGGTTGATTTCTAATGCCAAAGATTTTCTGGATGAAAATGATGAATTCATGGAAAATCCAGAGGTGTTTGAAAAAATTTAAATCCATTTAGAATAATTAAATAGTGTTTTTAACCAATGGCCTTTCAGGAAAGATCCTGAAGGGTTTTATTTTTAAGGAGGTCAAATACAATGTGGAATGAACCAAGCAAAGAAAGATTAGATAAAGTACCCAGGCTTAATGAAACACAAGAAATTTCGTTAAAAGAGAAAATGATTCATCTTCATTTTTTCCTTGGGGATTGTGACTGGTTTGTGAGTGAATTCGACGGCCAGGATAAATTTTTTGGATTTGTCTGCCTTAATGGAGATTTGGAAATGGCTGAATGGGGTTATTTTGGGTTTGCAGATTTAAAATCTATCCGGATCGGTCAAGGATTTGAAGTTGACTGTGAGATTGAACGATTTTGGAAAGTCAGGTCTGCAAAAGAAATTGATCTGATTTGCAAGGCCCGGGGCTGGCATCAGGAATTATTGAAAAACGAGTGTGAATAAATTGCGTAATTTAAAAAAAAGGAGTGAATCATGGCCTATACACCAGAACTTAGTAATGATCAAAGTCGTACTTTGCGGCGTATTGCCTGGGCACTTAATATGCCCATGACCAAAGCAATGAATGCAGTCTTTGAATATGCCGGTAATATCATTGACAAAAAACGAGTCTGTGCTGCCTGCAAAGACAATTCAAAGTGCAACACCTGTGCTTTTAACCAGAAGAGATGGTCCGGCTCCCCTCACGATCATCAAAAGAACAAAGAATTATGTTTGTTGTCATTAATAAAGAAATAGCATTTAAATAAACATTCAAACAAATCAGAGGCTTTCTTGGAATTTTTCAAGAGGGCTTTTTTATTTTAGGAGGTTATCTATGAATGAGTGTACGAATAACTCAGATAAAAAAAATGAAGTGGCAACCTTTTGGGAAGATTTAAAATCAGGACATTTTGCTTCAATGATTAAAGAATCATCAAAGGGGAATAGGCTGTCAAATGCCTTGGAAGTCTGCAATATCATGAAACCTTTTTTTGCCCGGCAGGACGATATAGAAAAGATATATTGCATCTTTCTTGATGCAAATAATAAAGTCATTGGTATTGAAAATATGTTTTCAGGGTCAATTACAACTGCGGCAGTATACACAAGAGAAATTGTAAAACGGGTGCTGGAGTTAAAAGCTACAGCCATAATTTTGACGCACAACCACCCTTCTGGCTCCACAACACCATCATCTGAAGATCTCATGATTACAGCAAAAATTGGTGTTGCGCTTTCAAGTATCGATGTGGTTTTGCATGATCATTTGATCATTGGGGAAAATTATCACAGTTTTGCTGAACAGGGATGGTTAGCTAAAGCAAAACAAAAGTACAATGAATTTATGTCATCCAATAAACATATAATGTGAAGAATGCGATAGCACAATAAATTTAATCGATTCAATTACTAATTAGAGGCTTTCTTGGAATTTTTCAAGAGGGCCTTTTTTATTTAAACTAAGGAGGATATCAATGGATATAACCAATTACATGAAAGCTGGCTATCCGGCAATTTACATCAATACAACAGAAACTGACCGGGCAATTAAATCAATCCATGCAGATGGATATGAATCATTTGCGTGGGACTGCATACAAGGAATCGTATCACCAGAAACAAACCGCACGGTTGAAGAGATTATTGATCCATTGGGGGCATTGAAGTGGCTTTCAGACAGACAGGAATCAATACTGATCGTTCAAAATTTTCATCATTTCCTGGAATCTGTTGAAATCATCCAGGCCATAGCAAATAATATTCACATATATAAGGGT
>JABIYQ010000435.1 GCA_018702715.1 Desulfobacula sp.
AAATTTTAAGGATTTTTATGTTCAAATGTTAAAATAGTGTTTGAACGAAAACTTAACAGCTGACCCCAGTCGACGACACTGTAAAGCTGAAAAACCTAAAAACAGATCAACTTGATAACCTAAAAATTGCTTGTCATAAAAACCTAAAAATGATAAAGCTTGATAATCTAAAAATAAAATATACGTGCGTACATAATATATAGGTCAAAAATGCCAACACCACAAGATAAGCTTGCAGAATCTCTCGCTGTGCTGAAAAAACTTCAGGACGAAGGCATTATTGCAATTCATACAAAAAACATGACACGAACGCACCGGGAACGTCTTGTCAAAAGTGGGTTCATCAAAGAGGTGATGAAAGGATGGTATATCCCAGCCCACCCTGAAGAGCCAGCCGGAGAGAGTACGGCCTGGTATGCTTCCTTTTGGCGCTTTTGTGGTGATTATCTTAAATCAAGGTTTGGTAATCAATGGTGCCTTTCCCCTGAACAATCATTGAGCATTCACAGCGGAAACTGGAACGTACCCGCACAACTTCTTGTCCGCACTCCCAAAGGGGGGAACAAGCCAATATCTCTTCTTCATGAAACCTCGATAATGGATGTTCGCCTGAAACTGCCGGACAAGAATGATATAGAAATCAAGGGAAATTTCCGGATTATAACACTGTCCGCTGCTTTGATTTCATGTGCTCCCGGCTATTATTCAAATAATTCTATAGAAGCCCGAGTTGCGCTGTCTATGATCTCTGATGCTTCCGAAATCTTACACAAGCTTCTTGACGGCGGGCATAGCACAATAGCCGGAAGGCTTGCAGGCGCTTTTCGAAATATTGGCAAACCTGTTATTGCTGACAATATTATTGAGGCAATGCGAGCTGCCGGATATAACATTGCAGAAAATGACCCCTTTGAAGAAAAAGCACCTATTAATTTTAGTGAGCGCGAGCTTTCTCCATATGTCAACCGGATACGGATGAACTGGGCAGATATGCGCGGTATTGTCCTCGAAAACTTTCCCCAGGCGCCTTTATTACACCAGAACACTGATGAGTATCTTAAACATGTCGATGATATATATCTGACTGATGCATATCATTCACTTTCTATTGAAGGATATCGAGTTAGTGAGGAACTTATTGAACGTGTCAGCTCAGGAAGTTGGGACCCAGAAACTAACCGCAAAGATAAAGAATATGCTAATGCCCTGGCTGCTCGGGGTTACTGGCAAGCTTTCCAGGCAGTGAAGAAAAGCTCGGAAAAAATTTTGAATAAAAGCTCTCCAGGTACAGTGGTAAGTAACGATCATTCCATATGGTACAGAGAATTATTTGCCCCAAGTGTAGGCGCTGGTCTTTTAGCCGCATCTGACCTTGCTGGTTACCGAAACCAACCTGTCTATATCCGAAAATCAATGTATGTACCACCCCGGTATGAAGCTGTACGCGATCTTATGCCTGCATTCTTTTCTCTTTTAGAAGATGAGGAAGAACCTGCTGTAAAAGCTGTTTTAGGCCATTTTTTCTTTGTATATATCCACCCCTATGTTGATGGGAATGGCCGCATGGGAAGATTTCTAATGAATGTTATGTTAGCTGGTGGTGGCTATCCATGGACAGTCATTCCACTTGAAACCCGAAATGATTACATGGCCACTTTGGAAGAAGCAAGCGTAAGAAAGAATATAGAACCGTTTTCCAGATTTTTAGCTGAGCTCGTTCAAAAAAGGTGATGTGATATTTATTAAACTTTTTCAAAAAACGGATTAACTGCAATGGGTATATCTAAAAAAAAGAGACAATATATCAAAAAAAACTATCCTAAACTTTCTTTGGAGATATTATCAGCTGACACAGGCGCCAGTGTCAAAGAGGTTGAAAAGGTTCTGGGTATAAAGGTTCCCGATCAAAAAACAAATTATATTAAACTTTTTGATCTGGTACTTGAATGGGGTGTTTTAATCGCTGTTTTTATTGCGCCTTTTATCCTGATGCCGGACCTGCGCGACGCCGCCAATATACCCCAGAATGCATTTGTTCAAAGTGCTTCACTTTTCCTTGCCCTTGTATGGGGTTTAAAATGTATTGCAGACAAAAAACTTTGTTTTGTTCATTCTCCCTTGATCTTTCCTTTGTCTGCCTTTGTTATCTGGTGTCTGGTTTCACTAATAGTTGCAGTTAACCTGTTTGAAGGCTTTCATGTTTTTTTTCAGGTTTTGTCCATGTTTGTTTTTTTCCTTGTTGTTTTAAATGTTTATTATAAAAAAAAGGATTTCAACAGACTTATAATGGCTTTGGTTTTATCAGGGGGTATAATTGCCCTGATTGGATGCTGCCAATACCTTTTTGAGTTTTCCTGGATTCCCCAGGCAAGGCCTCCTGCTGCAACCTTTACCAATAGAAACATGGCGTCCCAATTTATAGTGCTTGTTATTCCTTTTGGGTTTTATCTTTTTTTAAAGACTGAAAACAATGTTGTTGGCTGGATCACAACTTTGTTAACCGGTCTTATGGTTCTTTATGCTGTTTATACCAAAAGCCTTGCCGCATGGGTTTCCATAAGTGTTGAGGTAATTGTATTTATATCTGTTTTACTTTATCTGGTTAAAACCGGTAAATACCAGTTTAAAATAAAAAGCAGACTACCTGCCCTGGTTTTGACATTTACAGGTTTTTTGCTGTTGATAAATATTGATTCAGGTGGATTTAATTTTAAATTCGGAGGCCTGTCTGATCAGGTCACAAGTGTCCAGGAGTTTGTTGAATCAAAAAGCAGCAGTGGTGTGGATGTTGTACGCAGTGATGCTGCTGTTAAAGGCCAGTCCAGCATAGAGTGGCGGTGGTCTGTTTGGTTGAATTCCCTGGCAATGATAAAAGATAATCCTATTATCGGGGTTGGAGCAGGAAATTATAAGATTGAATATCCATTATATAATCACAAGGTCTTAAAGGACACAAAGTTCAATCTTGAAAACCAGTTGGACAGGGCTCATAATGATTATATCCAGGCTGCTGCAGAGTTTGGAATTACGGGTTTTGTAATAGCATTGTGGGCTGTTGTATGTTTTTATTATATCCTGTTTTGTCTTTTTAAAGGTGATTTGTCTGATTTGTCTGGTAAAAAATTATTGCTTGCAGCAGCCCTGATGTCAGCGGGAACGGGTATGCTTTTTAATGCCGGTTTTAGTTTTCCTTTCCAAAGGGCCATCCCTCCATTTATTGTCATGCTGATTTTTGCCATAGCCTGTGTCATGCATGCTCAAAAGAAAAAAACCTCCCATACAAGTATAATTGATACAAGGTTATTATATGCTGTTACCTTTGTCTGTACTCTGTTATTTTTTTATATTGGTCATTACCATTACACCATGATCAAGGCGGACAAGTATTTTGGCAGAACAATCAGATGTTACAATAATGGTAATTGGAAGCAACTTTTACATGAAGCTGACAAAGCTCTTTCATACAATGCCGGAAGAAAACGTGTTTTGTTTTATAAAGGGTTTGCCAGCAATGAACTGGGTCAAATAAAAAAAAGTATTCAATATTATGAAGAATTGATTCAATATTTCCCCAACTATATCAATGGACTGCTCAATCTGGGCATCGTGTACGGGAAAGTGGGTGAAAATGCCAAGGCCGTGGAAATATTTAAAAAAATTATTGTTCTCACGCCGGATAAAGGCGGGTATTACAGTGATGCAGGTCATTACCTTACGAAATTAGGAAAGCTTGACCAGGCATATGGTTACCTTAAAAAGGGGGCAGAACTGGAAAAAGAAAATGCGGTTATTTTACTCAATTTTGGCGTACTTTGCATGCAGATGAAAAAATATTCTGAAGCCAGAAAGGTATTGAAAAAAGTTGCTGAGTTAGAGCCTGACTGGGATCAGCCCGGGC
>JABIYQ010000436.1 GCA_018702715.1 Desulfobacula sp.
AATATTTCTCCATTCAAGGCCGGCTGTTTTTGCAAGCCCTGCAAGTCCACCATAATAAGGATCCGTATGAAAGGTCTTATTTGTAAATCCAAACCTGCCGCCTAAAAAGGAGATAGTTGATATAAAAGCGCCTTTTTTTTCGGCGGAATCCATGAGAAAGCCGGCATTCTTTTTTATCAGTAAAAACGCGGATTTTAAAAAATTCAGGGCTGTATCCGGGCTATTTTTTTTGAAAGCATCGGGCAAAAGAACTATTCCTGCAGCATCCGGCAATTGGGGGATATCCCCTTTGCTGATATCAATCAGAGTTGCATCTATCCCTAATTTTTCAAATTCTGCTTTAAATAGGGAGGCTATCTTTGAGCTGTCTTTTGTAATATAGACTTTTTTTTTAGCAGACAACTCTATTTTGGCACCATTATAAAACCGGATCTGGTTGGTTGGATATTCCTTTAGAGAAACAACCTGGCGAGTCAGTTTTTTATCCAGGCTTGCTGTATTGTTTTTTTTTTCCGGTTCTGTCTGAGACATTGAACTTTTTTTTTCTGATTCAACACCCGGTTTAGAGACATCCTTTGTTAGATAGACAATGATTTCTTCAATGGTTTTCAAGGTTCCAATGTCATCAGAGGAAATTGTCTCAACATGATCCAGTTCCTGCTCTAATTTTGAAAGAATTTCCACCCGTTTAATGGAATCAATTCCCAGGTCGGATTCCAGATTCATTGAAGGCTCAAGCATTTCAACGGGAAATCCTGTTAATTCACTGATGGTATTGATAAGGACACTTGAAACATTCTGGTTTATGGTTGTTTGGCTTTGTTCCTGAATATCGGTTTTAGTACCCTGGCTCTTATTGCCTGTTGTTTCTATGGCAGGGGTTTCAATAAAAGTCGATTTTGGTTCTTGTATGGATAGGCAAATATCTTTCAGAGTTCTTACAGATCCCATGTTTTCGCTGGTTAATCCCTGACAGGAAGGGATAGCTTTTTCAAGCTCTGAGATGATTTCCACTTTTTTTATTGAATCAATACCAAGGTCAGACTCAATGTCCATATCCAACTCCAGCATTTCAACAGGAAAGCCTGTCAACCGACTGATAATTTCAAAAAGGACGGGCTCAATTTCAGCATCTGAAGTATGAGTTTCAGATTCGGGAATAATATGCTTTTCAATCTTTTGTGGTATTTTATTTTTGGGCTCCGGTTCAAGAGTCTGGACATCAATGCCTTTGGAAGATGATTGAAAAACAGGGGTATCATAGTTCACTAAATGATCAGGTCTATTAAAAGATTTAGGACTTTCTTCCATAGCTGAAGGTGCAATGGTTGAGGGGGAAGGAACAAACAATGATGGTGCCGATGACGGTGCAATTGACGGTGCCGATGATGGGTCCATTGATGGATTAAACGCAAAGTTGCGGGTTTGTTCCATCATGCTTGCCAAAGTTTTGCTGGCCTGGGCCTGTGTTTCAAGAAATTTTTCATGGGCCTGTGCTGTCTGGGTCTGAAGCTGTTGCATTGCTTCAAGTCCCTTTTGAACCATTTTCATGGCCTGCAAAGCAGGTAAAGTAATCTCGTCTGCAGTATTTTGTCCCGGGTTTGTCTTGTCTGTAGTCTGAATTGTCATATCAGAGCCTTTTAAAACTGATCTGTTTTTATTAAATGTTTGATTTTGTAATGTTTTAGGGCCTGGGTTCGGGTTTGATTTTGGTTCTGATTTAGGAATATCGCACCTGTTTTTTGGTTTTGGGTTGGCACCAGAAAGTTGCACCCGCATTTTTTTGGGCACAGGTTTGTTTGCGAAATCTTCCCACTTTGTAAGATCAACGTCAAATCCCTTTGAGGCAACCATGCATAAAGTATGGGCAAGATCTTCAATGCCTGATTTTTTCCCCGAGGATGAATCAAGGGAGATGGCAGTAACCGGTGCGTCTTTTAATATTGATTTGATCAGACCCGTTAAAACAGCCTTTGGGCCGACTTCAATAAAAAAGGATACATTGTTTTCAAACATTGTTTCAATATTATCAACAAAATTGACGGGATTTGCCAGTTGATTCCCGAGCATCTGTTTAATGTCTGATTCTTTTTTGCTATACATCTTACCCGTGGTATTTGAAAGTACATCAACTGATGTGGAGCAAAGAATTTTTGATGACACCTCCTTTTTAAAAGGAATTGCTGCACTGTTCACAAGTTTGCTGTGAAACGCTGCTGCAACAGGAAGTTGAACCGCCCTTATTTTTTTTTGTTTACAGATTTTTTTTGCCCGGAGTATTTCACTGGTTGATCCGGATAAAACGCCTTGGGTGTGGCTGTTTTTATTGGCAAGAACAACACTAAGTTTTTCTTGTTTTATCAAGTCTTTAATATTTGCCAAATCCGCTTGAACGGCAAGCATACTTCCTGAATTTCCATCCCGGGAGCCTGTCTTTGCCATAAATTTGCCCCGGGCAGAAGAAAGCTGCATAAACGATTTTTCATCCATCCATCCAGCTGAACATAGGGCTGATAATTCTCCAAAACTGTGACCACAGGTTGTTTCGGGTGTGATAGCAAACCTTTTTAGCACTTTGTTCATGGCAAGGGACACAGCTCCGATGGCAGGCTGGGCAATGTCAGTTTGACGAAGATTTTCTTGTGAGCAAGCTTGTGTCTGTAAATGCGTTGGCAAAGGGAAAATATAGTCCTGCAACGGTTTGAATTCTGATGATTTATTCTCTGTGGAAAAAATATTGCCTGCCTGTTCCAATGCCTCTAATGCTTCGGGAAACACGGAAACAAGGTCTTTTCCCATGCCTGTATACTGGCTTCCCTGGCCAGGGAACACGAATCCCAGCTTTCCTTTTTTCAGGCCTTTGGAAAAATAGATATGGGGAGTTGATTTTTCTCCATCACTACTTTCCAGTGCCAATGTAAGGTTTTTTTGAATATTTTCTTCTTTTTTATGAACGATAAGCAGCCTGAAATAATGGTTGATTGAGAACGACTTTCTTGATTCACAGGCCTGAAAGGCAATCTCCTGCAAAAGTTGCTGGGTATCATTTGTTTCATTAAAAATCTTTTTAACGGCAATAATTTTATCTGAAAGTCTATCTTTAGTGTCAGCTGAAAATGCAATGATTTGTATGGCGCCGTCCCATGAAACATGTGATTTTAAAGGATTGTATTCTTCCAGAACAACATGAAAATTACTGCCGCCAAATCCAAAGGCACTGACTCCTGATCTTCTTTCGGGACAAGAAGGTGTAGATATCCATGGTTTAGATTCAGAATTTAAATAAAAGGAGGAATTGTTAATATCCAGGTCAGGATCAGGTTCCAGGGCTTTTAATGTTGGAGGGAGGACCTTGTTGTAAAGGGACAGGGCTGATTTTATTATCCCTGCAGCACCTGCCGCAGCTTTGGTATGGCCGATCATTGATTTGACAGACCCAATGGCGATTTGATTTTTTGGAGAAGTAGCATCAAAACATTTTTTTAAAGCAGAAAATTCCACTTTATCTCCCACCCGTGTTCCTGTTCCATGGGCTTCAATAAGCCCGACAGTGGAAGGGGTGATATTGGCTTCCTTATAAGCTTCGTTTAATGCTTTGATCTGTCCTTTTGAATCCGGGGCATAAATGGCAGAGGTTTTGCCGTCGCTTGACGTGCCAATACCTTTAATGAGAGCATAAATCCTGTCATTATCTTTTTGCGCATCTTCAAGTCGTTTTAACACCAGCATGCCGATTCCTTCGCCTAGAACTGTACCATCAGCATCCTTTGAAAATGGCCTGGCATCACTTTTGTGTGAAAGAACCCCGGTTTTTGAAAAGCACATGTGCATGAAAATATCATTCAGTGCGTCCACGCCTCCGGTAATAGAAATATCACATTTACCGGAAACAAGTTCCATCACTGCAGTATGAATGGCAGCAAGAGAGCTTGCACAGGCAGCGTCTGTGACAGTGTTTGTCCCGGAGAGGTTAAGGCGGTTGGCAATTCTGCCGGCAACGACATTACCAAGAAGACCGGGAAATGAGTTCTCCTGCCATTGGACATAATCGCCTTGTATTCTTTGAATGACCTCATCTTTTTTTTCCCCACTGATTCCAGAGTCTTCAAGGGCTTTTTTCCAGATAGGGTGTCCAAGTCTGGCTCCCAGCGGTATCACAAGTTCCTGGGTTCCGGTGACCCCTAAAATTACATTGACCTTTTTTTGTTGGAGATCAGGATGATTCAATGGATATCCGGCATCCTCCAGGGCCATCCTGGCGACTTCAAGTCCTAAAAGCTGGGAAGTGTCTGTTGCCTCAATATTATTGGGCGGAATGCCGTAAAAAGAAGGGTCAAAGGAGATCGATGGCAAAAAACCGCCGCGTGTACAATAAGTGTGGTCAGGTTTGGTTGGATCCTGATCAAAATAGTCGTTTAATTTCCAGTGGGTATCGTCAGGAATATCAGCAATGGCATCAATCCCATTGGACAGAAGATGCCAGTATTCTTTTAAATTGCTCGATTTTGGGAATATACATCCCATACCTACAATTGCAATACAGGTTTTTTCAGGAGATTTATCCATTGGTTCCATAGCCGGAATATACTATTTTGAACCTTTTAAATCCTTTAATGGATCAATATTTGACAAAAGTTTTACACAAAAAACAAGTTTAAAGAAAAGAGAGCAATTCCTTTTGGCTCATGGGTTTAAATGATTCTGCACCTCTGGGCAATTGGAATCCCTGGGTTTTTAAAATAGATGCCCGAATACAGATACAGGCGCCGAACAAGAGGTTTAAAGCTACTTCAGCTGTTTTCCGGTTTTCATGGGTCTCAAGAAAACTACCTTTTACCCATTGGTTAAAGGCTCCAATGGCAGGTCCGCACCAGATCTGGTAATCCATTTTTTTTTCTGAATTTCCCTGGATGGCCCATTTGGAAGAAAGACCCAGATAGGATCTGAAAACAAGGGCCATTTTATGCTTTGGATCATTTTTGGCTCTTTCTAATTCTTTTATGTTACCAGTTTTGCGGAAAAACTTTTCTGTGGAAGTCCAGGCTTCTTCAAATCCAGACTGCAGAATTTTTTCCTGGATTTCCTGTTTTGATTTTTCATCAATATCATCAAAACTATTGTGGGATCGGTAAAGCTTAAATAATTTATCAGCCCTGACAGGAAACAGAGTTCCGCGTTTTAACACCTGAACCCTGGCACCGATTTCAAACATGTCTGCGGCAGGTGCCATGGCAACATCTGCCTGTTCTGCCTGGCATAGCATTTTCTTAACAGTGTCGCATATGCCGGCCTCAACACAGGATTGATTGACAGAACCGGTCAATATATAGGCAGCTCCCATTCCAAAGGCGGCAGCTGCGGATTCCGGGGTGGCAATGCCACCGGCAAGACCGACACACAGGGGTTCTTTGTAATTATAGATATCCATGAATTCATTTTTTAATGCTATCATGGTGGGCAACAATGCCAAGGCCGGACGGTTATCTGTATGTCCGCCTGAGTCTGCTTCAGCTGTCAAGTCCTGGGCCATTGGAATATAGGGCGATAAATCAGCCTCCTGTTGAGTAATCAATCCTTTTTCCAGGAGAAAGTTTACCTGTTTTTCCGGAGGAGGCGAGAAAAACTGTCGGGCAATTTCAATTCGTGACACCTTGGCAATAATGTTATTGGGAGTTACAATCCGGCCGTCACTGTCAGCAAAAATACCTTTGATTCGATAAAATACAAGAGCCGGAGTCATGCGCATAAAGGCTGCTGCACTCACCAGGGTGATCCTATGCTTTAAATAAAGGTCAACAGTCGCCATTTCAAGATCTGGATCACCAAGGGAGTGAATCAGGTTAAATCCAAAGGGTTTATCTTTCAGGCTGGCTTTCAGATCAATAATGTTTTCTTCTATTTGTTCTATGGAAAGACCGCCGGCACCCAAAAAACCCATCATCCCATTTTGGGCCATGGTTTTTACCATGGCAGCAGAGGAAATCCCATTTGCCATGGCACCGGCGATGTAGGGGTATGTTAAGGCATGACGCTTCTTAAACCCCATGTCACCAAGGTTTTTAAGCCGGACAGCCGGGACAAAGGCTTTGATACAATGCTCAGAATTTTCTTTAAAGGCTGAAAAGGAAAAATCATTATCTTCAGCTATAAAATCAATCCCGCCTTCGTCTGTCTGAACAGCATAAATGGGTGTATTCACTTGCATGAGCAGGTCTTTTAAAGAATTTGATTTTTCATCAAGCATCTATGGTTTCCATCTATATTTAAGGTAAATTTTTTATTTGCTGTGTTTTTTTTGACAGCCATCCCTATTACCATAAAAGGGCTTACTGAATCAATACAGCTTGATTTTATTATCAGGAAGAAAGAAAGTGGATTTAAAAATTGTTCAGCTTCGCGGGTGAAATTGTTGATGCATCTTGACCAGGTACTCCCTTGAAATATGGGTATAAATCTGGGTGGTTG
>JABIYQ010000470.1 GCA_018702715.1 Desulfobacula sp.
ATGCATTGGCATCTCTTAGCCAGAACCCTTTTGGGATTAAAAAATCCATCATATCCAGATGAAGCAGGGCTGCATCCTTGAGCATGGAAAAAGACCATTCCCATGGATAGGTTATCATCGGTATACAGGGATGTTCTATACAATATATGGTGCCTTCAGGCACAGACGCTAAACCTGCTTCTGTGTGTTCAATTAAAAATCCCTTTTGGATTGATTCTTCATAAATGTTATTTTGTCTGGCAGCTTCAAAATCTTCAACACCATCTGAATAGATACTTCTAAATACCTTGTCGTCACGTAAAAATATTTGTCCGGATGGATCCCTGAAAGAGGCGGTTTCAAAATTCATCTCAATCCTTTAAAGCAATAGATGTTTTAAAATAATAATTTAAGGATATAATTATAGGTATTATTATAGAGTATTATTTTTTTTCTCTTTGTTAAATAAGCGTTTAAAGAAAATTTTTAATTTGTTTCGAAAAATCCCTATCCCGGTTCCGATAATCATGAAACTGGCTAAAAGTGTTTGTAAAATCATACTCCCCGTACCCGGATCTAAATAAGCATGGGCATTAACAGATGGGAAAAGTATAAATGACAAAGACAAATAGAGTACAGCCAGATAGAACACGGATATTTTTTTCATTTTTTCTCCTTAACAAAAAGAATCTCTTTATTGCAATAGTTTAAAAGATGTTTTCTAATATAGAGCATCCGGAAGATATCACAGCAGCTTCCTGAATTACAAGGTTTTATCATCAGGTATTGATAAAAAAGGCAAGCCTAATTTTTTTTTGATTATCCGGGTTGCTTCCTCAATATGCCCCTCTTCAAAATTTGACTGACACCGATTTTTTTTGACGTTTTTGAGGATCTCGACTTTTTGAAATTTAAGCGGGTATCCAGACCTCATTATCGTGTTACAGCGAATGACAGTATATGTATTTGAAGAAACAAAGTTATGATTTTCTAAATCACCCCGGACCCAGCCTTTTCCATCTTTTAATGGTTTTGATGAAGTGACGGCCATGCTGAAAATAAATCGATCCTCAGGGATGGCATCAGTATCCATAAGATCATACCCCTCCATCCAGTCAGGAACTTCAATGTTTAATGCAGAAAGCATGGTAGGTGCAATGTCAATGAGCTGAACATTTACTCCAAAACGTCCTGATTTGGTTTGATCAGGAAATCTGATCATCAAAGGGATCTGATCTTTATTGCTGTATATCTGCCCGTGGTCCGACATTACAACAAGAATCGTTTTATCAAGTTTTCCTTTCCTTTTCAGCTGCATGTAGATCTGTTTGAAAGAATGGTCAAAATCCAGAATGCTGTCATGATAAAAATCCGGATGCCAGCTGCGGTCCTGTTCTCCGCCTTTTGAAAATACAGGATTTTTTGGAGAGAATTTCGGACCATGGGTGTCCATAAAATGTGTTAATATAAAGAACGGTTTATCCCCTGCCAGTGAGATATCGTTTAAAACCATTTTAAGACGTATTTGATCATTTAGCTTAACCGCTGCTTTAGCCTCTGCTGTCAAACTGTCATCAACCTGGGAATATGGATTGTCTAATTCTTTAATAAAAAAAGCATCTGCCGTGACATTGATCAAGTCAGTAATGGTCTTATTTAAAAACCATCTATGTACTCCTTCAATAAAAATATGATTTTTAACCCGGTCAAATGCAGATGATCCTTTTCCATTATCCATATCAAATGCAGATGATCCTTTTCCATTATCCATATCAAATGCCCCTACCATATTCTGCGAACCTGCATCTGCATAATGGGGGACAGACCAGTTACTTCTATAATACCCGTTAGCCCCGAGAATGTTAGGCAGGCTTTTTACGCAAAGAGAGCCTTTTAATATGTCCGGAGGATAAACCACCCTGGTCTGGAGGGGCAGTATGCCTGTCAACAGGGAGATTATGGAACCTGTGGTATGGCAATTGTTGGTAAAGGCATTTTCAAAGATCATGAATTCGTCAACCTTTGAATTCATAAATGGTGTGGTGTCCCGCAAATTTCCATAAACAGACATGTCTTTTGCGTTAACGCCGTCTGATGAAACAATGACTATGTTGAAATTTTTTTGCCGGTTATCCTTCTTAACAGCGGTGAAACTCTCAGCCCTGTTGTCTGCCGAAAATCCTGAAATCAAGGAAACTATTGTAATCAGAAAAAGGGTGGGTATAAAAAATCGATTATATTTTGATAACAATCTGCTGATAGCAGGCAGGGCGCTTGAGAAAATAAAAGAAAAAAACAAAGCGATACCGATGAATAAAAATTTTATCCCGGCAAGATCATTTGTTTTCAGGCTGTATTTAAAAACGCTGTACGACCAGTTCTCTATAAGCAGAAGAAAACCAAAAAACAGAATAAAAACAAC
>JABIYQ010000440.1 GCA_018702715.1 Desulfobacula sp.
CAGTGATAATATCGAAAATAATTGTCCCGCAAATTCGTCCCTGACACCTGCCCATTCCGCATCTTGTTGCTTTTTTTAATCCACCGGAAGTTATAAAGCCCTGTTCAATGGCTTTTTTTATGGTTCCCATAGTTATATTTTCACACCGGCAGATAAGGGTATCATCAGGAATCTGGCTGTATGCCACCTGCGGTAACCGGCAGAGGTGATTTAAAAACGCTGCATACACTGCCTGCTTATGGTTAAGGAAGTGGAGTTGTTTAACTTGTGTCAAAAGAGAAGATCTTTTGTTTTTAAAATTTAATTTATCAAATTTTTTAAGCACCGAGATAGCGGCAAGTTTTCCCTGGATATGGGATTTTTTCCCCCCTGCAATTCCGGTAATCTCTCCGACTGCATAGATGGAATTAACAGACGATTCAAGATTTTTATCAACCGTTACAATCCAACCTCCACCGGTTGTATGATATTCAACATCACATCCTGCCTGCACAGCCAGTTCAATATTGGGGACAAATCCATAACCGACTGTTAAAGCTTGAGCAGGGTATTTTGTTTCAGTACCCGTTATGACATGCCCGTCCAATGTTGTTTTTGCCACGATAACAGACGCAAGGTTTTCTTTGCCTTGGGCTTCTATTACACGGGTTTGATTTACCATCGGAACCCTGCAATACATCATTTGAGCTGTATAAAAAGCACCTTCAAGAAGCTTTGGCCAATGGTGCTGTATTAAAGGCAGAAATCTTAATTTTTTGCGAAAAGGATTCTCATCCAGTACAGCTGCGACCTTGCCCTTATTGTTCAAAATCTCTGAAGCAAGAACCATCATTAAGGGGCTTGAGCCTGCAATCACCGTATGAAAGGCTGGCAACACCCCATAACTTTTCATCAGAATTTGAGCAGCACCAAGGGACATGACACCGGGAAGGGTCCATCCTTTAAAAGGCAGGTAGCGCTCTCTGGCACCTGTTGCAAGAATAAGGTGCTCGGCCTGAACTTCTATAACTTGACCGGAATTTTGATTTTTTACTCTTGGGATATTTTGATTTTTATTCCCTTCTGTATGGATTAGAAGCCTTCTGTCATTGAAAATTCCCAGTACTTGAGCCTGATGAATCCGATCTATCTCAGAGCAGGCATCGTTGACCTTTTTAATTAAAGAAAACCCTTTTGTTTTCACCATATCAGGTTTGAAATTGAAAAATCTCCTGGAAGATGTTTCAGATTTTCTGAGCAACTGGCCACCGGGATGAGCATTTTCATCAATCAATAAAATATCAAGACCATGTCCTGCAAGCGTTTGTGCAGCTGAGATCCCTCCAATTCCGGAACCGACAATCACCACATGATATTTAGCTTTCCAATGATATTTAACTTTCATTGGTGATAATCTCCATTTGATCTTCCACAAATGTCATACAAGCCCTTTGATCCTGTACATGATCAATTGTAACCAGGCACTCATAGCAAATTCCCATGCCGCAAAAAATCCCCCTGCTCCCTGGTTTTTCTGAATCGATTGATTTTGAATCTTTAAGACGTCTGATACCCGCTGCTGTTAATGCAGCGTGAACGGTTTCTCCTTCATAAGCGATTACCTGATTCCCATCAACCTTCAGGCTGATCTTTTTCCCCCTCAGTACAGAAGCGATTCTTAAATCTTGACCAGTATTTTTGCAGCCTTTGCTATTTGTGCACATTTTTAAATACCATCCTTGTTTTCAAATCGACCGTCTGAAAATCTATCTGGTAAAAATCTATCGGGCGAAAAGGGATCCAGGCAAATGTCCGGCTTTTTGCCTAATAGCATCTGGGACATAAGATCACCGGTGATGGGTGACAAGGCAATACCATCTCCTTCGTGCCCGGCCGCCATAATAAATCCATCAAGCGATTTAACAGGACCTAAAATCGGTAAGCCATCCGGTGTAAAAGGTCTAAGCCCTGCGAATGTTCTGATGACCTGAAAATTTTTAAGTGCCGGAAGAACGGTTGCCGTCTGTTTGATAATTCCCCGTATACCGGATAACGTGTTTTCCTTGTTAAACCCTGCAAATTCTCTTGTGGAACCCAATAGAAGATTCCCATTATCTGTCTGTTCCATTGAGATCCCCTGACCTTTTTTACCTGCAAGAGCGGGATCGTGTTTTGCTGCAATATATTTAGCTGAAATCAGGCAATGCTTCAGTATGGATTTCCCGGCATGGGTCACAACAATCTGGCCCCGTCTGGGTTTTATCGGCATATGGATGCCCACCATTTGAGAAATGAGACCAGCCATTGACCCGGCTGCATTTACAACAAGATCAGCTTTGATCTTTCCAATAGTGGTTGCAACCCCTGTTACCTGATTGTTTTCAACAAGGATATCCTTTACTTTAACACCGGTCATAATTTTGGCATGATTTTTTCTGGCAGCCATGGCAAAGCCAAGGGTCAGGTTGATTGGATTCACCTGTGCATCCAAAGGTGAATATGTGGACCCAATGATTTCGGGTGATAAAAAGGGCTCATTTTTAAGTGTCGAAATCGTGTCGAGCATTTGAACATCCAAACCGATGGCCTGCTGTTCTTTTACATACTTTTCCATGGCCTGATACTCGGTTTCAGTTTCGATAACAACCAGTCCACCGGTTTTCCTGAATTCGATATCTGTGGGCAGTTCTTTTTGTAATGCTTCAAACCGTTTCAGGCTTTCCATTGCGAGGCGAAGATGGACTCCTGGTTTTTTAGATTGCATAAAAACCAAGCCGTCACATGCACCGGAACTGCCTGAAGCCAGCTCCCCTGCTTCGATAAGGGTAACCTGGGTCCCCTGCTTAGCCAAATGAAAAGCAATAGAAGTTCCGATGATACCACCGCCAATGATGATGATATGGGGTGAATTTTTTCTCAAATAAATTTCCCTTTTATTCCCAGGGTTTTAAAATCAAAATATTATAATCAGCCATTGCCTTCACTGCTGCACTTGTTTTGAAACTCTGGATTTTAACCAAAACGGCCTTAACACAATCCCTGCGAGAATAAGAATACCCAGTATTCGAAACATGGGAGAATTGATCAGATCTGGTTTGGCGCATACAAAAGTGGTTAATCCGGCCAGAGCGAAAAGGGTAATTTGTAATCCCAAATTCAGGGGCTTGAAAAAATACCCGCTTAAAGCACCTGCAAAGAAGATAATGGCCACCAAGAGTCCAAGAGTGACTGTGATAATTTCAAGGGGTGTCCCCTGCATGAGAAGGGCCTGGTTAAACACAAATACATAGGGTATTAAAAAACCTGCCATAGCAAGTTTAAAGGCTTCAAAACCCGTTTGAAGCGGTTTTGATTTGGCAATTGAAGCTGCACAAAAGGCAGGTACGCACACAGGAGGTGTAACACCGGCCAACACTGCGAAGTAATACACAAACAAATGGGCGGAAAGCATTTCAGATCCCATTGCCAAAAGGGCGGGACCGCCAATTGTAATCGCAATAATATAGGCCGGTGTACAGGGGAGACCCATTCCCATGACAAGGGAAGTTATCATAATTAGAAGCATCGCCGGCAGCATCTGTCCACCAGACCAGTTTGTAATAACCGTTGCAATACCCAGGGCAAGACCCGTATGTGTCACAACCGCAACCACCATTCCGGCACCTGCACAGGCAAGGGCAATCATGATCATATTATGTCCGGCGAGCCGCAATGTTCCCCAGATTCTTACAGGTGTCATACGGGTTTCTTTTTTAATGAAACTGACTAAAAAAACAACACCAATGGCTGCAGTGGCTGCAAAAAAAGGGGAATACCCTTTCAGAAGGAGTATCACCAGGAGGATCATGGGTATCAGAAGGTAAGAGTCTTTCAGGATTTGTTTATAGGAAACCATGTCCTTTTCTTCTACCCCTGATAGTTTTTCTCTTTTAGCCGTATAATGGACTCGAATCACCATGCTGGCATAAAGAAGTAACGATCCAAGCATGGCAGCAATCACAATATTGACATAGGATATGCCGGTGATTTCTGCCATAACAAAAGCGCCGGCACCCATAACAGGAGGCATCAGCATTCCTCCCGTGGAGGCCGCAGCTTCCACGGCGCCTGCAAATCGACGTCTGTAACCCAATTGTTTCATCAACGGTATTGTAAATACACCCGTGGAATAAACATTGGCAGCTGCCACACCGGAAATAGAGCCGAAAAGGCCCGAAGAGATAACGGCAATCTTGGCAGGTCCCCCATTTCCCTTGCCGGCAATTCTGCAGGCAAGATCGGTGAAAAACTGTCCTGTTTTCGTGGCTTCCATGAATGCCCCAAAAATGACAAACAAGGCGACAAAAGTTGCAGATACCCCCGTGATGGAGCCAAACATTCCAGCATCTGTTATTAGATATTGCATTTCAATGATTTCAGCAAAAATAACGGGTTTGGCATAAAATACCCCGGAAAGATAAGGCGCCGCATAAAGATAGACGAAAAAGCCGGCAATCAGATATGCCATTGCAGGCACAACAGCCCGCCGGATCGCTTCTAAGAGCAAAACAATCATTAAAGAGCCTAAAATCAACTCTATGGTCAAAACATCGTCAACAAATTCAAGACGCTCGGTGAGTCGTTCATGGAAATATATAATATAGAGCGGGGGGAAAATTGAAATAATAGCAAGAATCCAATTGAAAATTCCCACTTTTTCATGGACTTGTTTTTTGAACGCTGGAAACAGGACAAAGGCCGCCGGTAGAAGAAATAAAAGGTGAATCCCTCTCTGGATGCGGGGTTGAAAAATCCCGACTGTGGCTGTATAGAGTTGAAAAATGGAGATGATAACCAGCCAGGCACCAATTGCCTTATCTTGCCAGGTGTTAAGCTTTTTCATGACGCCCCCATGGAGAACCGGAGTAATGGCAGGGTATACAAATACCCTGCCAGGGTTAGCCCGGATATTTCATGACTTTTTAGGAATATGTTTACAATCAACTATGATTACAGATCGTTGCAGTAAAAATTGAGGTGTTTCTAAACATATAAAGTGTCACCTTTCAGGCGAGCCAGATTTACTTCATCTGCCACGCTGCAGGCCATTTGTAGTAGGCCACTACGACTGCATGTCCTGCAACTTACAGCTAAAGCAAATCTGACTCGTGAAATATCCGGGTTAGAACAATAGGCTATGGTCAAACCGTCTGATTTTATAACATACTGGTTTTATTTCATATGGCCCGCATCTTTATAATATTTTTCAGCACCTGGATGAAGGGGGAGTGCTACATTTTTCCATCCTGTTTCAGGTTTAAAATTCTTGTTTGCAGGATTAATTTTGTATAATTCATCTGTATTTTCACAAATTATTTTAATAATAGTATAGGCGACATTTTCAGGCACGTCCTTATTAATAATCAGCTCTCCTGCAGAAACAACAGTTGGTACATCAACGTCCTGACCTTTATAAGTCCCTTTGGGGATAAAACTTCTTCCAGAATCCCTGGAAAGAGTCCCAAGCTCACCATTGAGATGATCAAGACAGGCATCAGAAAGGGAGACAAGAGACGAATCACGACTTACGGTCATCTCGGTGATAGCTGCACCGGGGAGCCCTAAATGTGTAAATACAAAATCCACATGTTTATCCTTGTAAAGGTTGACCATATCTGAATAAACTGCATGAAAAACCTTGCCGCCCGCCTTTTCAATATCTTTGAGAGATATGCCGTAAAAATCCAGAATAGTCTTCATCAAAGGAAGATCAGATGTGCCCTTCATTGGTGCGGCAACTTTTATCTTTTTACCTGCTTTTACCATTTCAGCCAGTTGGGCCATGGTTGTGACACCCTTTTTTTCCGCACCTAGAACATGAATATGGTAAATACCGAAAATCCCACCAAGAGAACGAACATCGGGATTGGCTTTTTTATAAACAGGTGCCAGTCCTTTAAATGCCATTTTGTCAACAAAGGTAATGCCCCAGCCTAAATCATCTTTATGTTTGGAAACCCTTACAGGGTTGACCACACCACCGCCCGGAACCACTTTGAGAATAATATTTGGCTCTGTTTCTGCTATCATTCTGGCAATTCCGCCTGCCTGAACATACCAGCCGCCACCGACACCGCCTGCCACCCATGTCATGGTTGTGGATTTGGTTACTTTATTATCACCAGCCATGGATACTGCCGGTAAAATAAAAAAGACGGCCATCAGAATACTTAATAGATAAATAACGGATTTTTTCATTTTTTTTCTCCCTTTTTTAGTTGTTGATATACACCTATTCTCCGCTTTTTATGTGTCACTTTTTTTTTGGGCTTTAATCCAGGAATAAACAGGAGGAATATCATCTGATTCAGGTTCACTTTTTACATCCAGAAAAATTGGAACTTTTGATTTGAGTGCAATATCAAGCCCTTTTTGCAATTGATCGGTTGTTTCAATGGATAAGGCTTTTATTCCAAATCCCTGAGCTACTTTTACCGGATCATTGGCATTAAAATCCACAGAAAAATATTTTTCACTGCAATGCAGTTTTTGGAGCGCTTTAATCCATCCAAATGTACTATTATTGAAATGAATGAGTACTGCAGGGATATTAAGACGGGAAATAGTTTCCAGTTCTCCGGCTGACATGCCCAGAGACCCATCTCCGAAAAGTCCTACCAGCCTTGCATCAGGACATGCATAGTGGGCGCCGACCACTGCAGGAATCGCATACCCCAATCCCCCATAGGCCCTTGGGATGATAAACCTGGAATTTTTAGCAGCAAGTTTTAAATATCGAGTAATATAAGGTGTTGGTGTCCCTGCATCAGAAATCACTATGGTGGATTTGTCAAGATGGCGGTTGAGTTCGGCGATAATGCGAATGGGTTTTAATGGTTTGGAAACCGCCTGGAATTCTTTTTTTGCATCTTCCCAGAAAGACTGCCGCTGTCGGTTCAGTTTATTCACCCAAAGAGATGTTTCTTTTTGACTGGTTTTCCCTTTTAAAAGAATCCCTAAATCTTCCACTACAAGTTTCGCATCCCCTGCAACACTTAAGGTGTTTTTAAAATTATTCCCCAGCATTTCAGGGTTTAAATCAATTTGAAGAATTTTGCGATCCTGTTTATCAGAGGGCATCGACCAGTTGATAGTAGAAACAGATCCCATTTTACATCCGATATATAATAATGTGTCCGCTTCTTCGATTGCACGGTGAGCATGAGGGTGGAAACCGTTATCTCCAATTACACCAATTGCCAGCGGATGGTCATCCGGCATTATGCCCTGACCGGATATGGTTGAAACAACCGGGGCGGACATCCATTCGGCTATGGATTGAATTGTCCCGCCCGCCTGTGAGTGGTTTGCTCCTCCTCCAGTGATGATGACCAGTTTTTTTGATTCAACCATATAAGATGCAAGCTTTTCAAGCTCTACCCTTGCTCCTCGTGTCCTAAAGGCCGGGTAGACAGAGCAATTTTTGTCCGCATATATTGTTTTAAACTCTTCTTTAAAATCTCCATTCAAAGTTTCCTGTGGGAATGCCAGGTGAACTGCGCCGGGTTTTCCGGTTGTTGCAATTCTGAAGGCCCGGCGCAGGACTTCCGGTATTTTATTTGTGCCTTTTACGACAGATGCCCACTTGGTAATGGATTCATATAATTTCTTGGTGTCAAGTTCAGTGATGGTTTGTTTACCCTCCCCCGAAAGTGGCGTATCTGACGTGATCGCGATAAGAGGAATTGAAGAAGCGTTAGCTTCAGCTACACCAGGCACTGTGTATAGTGATCCGGCTCCACTCGGGCATTCACAGATTCCCGGTTTATGACTCAATCTGGCATAGGCATCCGCCATAAAAGATGCCGAGCGTTCGTCTCTGGCCATGATATGACGAATGCCTGATTTGCTGTCGTAGAGTGCTTCATATAGCTTAATACTGGTGTCACCCGGGACACCAAAAATATATTCCACACCGTATTGTTCTAACATTTTGATAATAACTTGGGCGCCAATCATATCAGTACCTCTTTTGAAGATTGGTTGGGTATTTAATAAATTATTTAATTAAATAGTTTATTAAATAATTAACTTACAGAATACACAGGTCTTGTCAAGCGATTTTTTGAATTTTTTAATATTTTTAAAATATAAAGTTTATTAAATCCTCAAGATGCTTATACCTTGCTATTTAATCAAATTTTTAATAAATTAGATTATAAAAAAATATAAAGGACAAACATGCCTCCAAAAAAATCTAACAAAGATACTGAAAAATCAGATTTAACCTATAAAGCATA
>JABIYQ010000390.1 GCA_018702715.1 Desulfobacula sp.
AACGAGTCTGTAGAATAAGTACTTTTTGAAAGGTAGTGATTTCATTTTTCATGTACTTTTTCCAACATTTTTTTTTAATTTAGTTTTGGGCCGATAAATTTGATATATATGATCATATTTTGCCTATATGGCGTTCATTAACCCATACACCCAGGGGGATATCCCCTTTATTTTATGTAACTGCCACCGAACCGAACCGATGTATCTTTCTTAAATTATGCAAAGTGCAAAACAGCAACCATTGACTGTTTACTTTTAATTTTCCCCTGAGGCTGAATCTGTCCAATCTCAGCGTATGCCGGATATTTCCAAAAACAGGTTCCACCGTTCCGAGTCGTTTTGAATAAATCTGCCTGCTCGAGGGCGAATCTATTTTCTGTTTCATCTTCTCCATTGCTGTTTCCGGTGGTTGTTTACGGCCATAGCCTGAAGGCCACACGTGGAAATAGGCAACAGATCTTTTGGGTGACGTGTCCGGATGGCGAAGGCATTTAACTCTGAGCTTGCAAGGCCCGCATGCTGATTTGGGAGCTTTAAACCGGGTGACATAGTTTCCCTTTGTATCAAGGCCGTTCCCACTCCTATAAAGGCGCTTCCCGGCAGGGCATCTGCAAAATTTAAATTCAGGGTCAAAATAAAAATCTTTTTTTGAAAACAATCCTGTCCTTTTCCCTTTTCTTAAAAGCTCTTTTTTATATTCTTCTTTATACCTGCCACAGTTATCAAACCGGGGGTCTCGTTTCCTAAAGCGGCCGTCAGCCACGTAAGCGTCAATCCCTTCTTCGGCAAGCATGTCCATGTTGTTCTTGGTGTGGAACCCGCTGTCTGCTGTAAGTTTAGTGTCATCAAAGACATCATCTTCCAGATTCTCTTTGGTGGTGTCGATCATGGGCTTTAATAAGTCCTGTTCAGGTCCCTTACCAAATGCCTCTGCGCCCACGATCACCTGGTGTTTGTCATCCACCATTGCAACACCGTTATACCCTTGAACCATGCTTTTTGACGTTTTCATCTTGGCAGACTCATTATCTGTGATGTTGGATTTAACAGGTTTGCCCATGCTGCCGATTCTGTCATCATTTTTGTTGGTCCACTCCCGGATCTTTTTTACCTGTTTTTCAAGGGTGGCGATATATTGTGTATCGGTTTCGATGATGTTATTTTTCTCTTCAATGTCATCAATCTGCCTGTGTTTTTCAATGATCCGCTCAATGGCTTTTTCAAGTTTAATAGCCTTTCTTTGAAAATCCTCTTTCGTCCCACTCCATTCTTTTGAAGCATTGGAAGGCAGCTTACAGCCATCCACTGCAAACATTTCTCGTCCGATCAACCCCATTTCGTCACAGATAAGAATCACTTCCTGAAACAAGGCTGTTGTCTGCTCATCCTGCGTGGAGATGAAATCTGCAATGGTTGTGAAATGAGGTCTTGTATGAGCAGATAATGCCATGAAGATAATATTTTCTTCACAACACTGGGCAATCTTTCTGCTGGATGTGATCCCCCTTGAGTAGGCGAATAGGACAATCTTTAAAAGAATCCTCGGGTCATACGCCGGGGCACCGGTTTTATCATTATTATATCGTTTGTCGAAAACACTTAGGTCGATTTCATTATCGATCAGATGGTTGATGGAATATTCAAAAGTTCCTGGTAATATCTGTTTGTCAAAAAAGACTGGGAGGAAAACACCTTGATCGTATGAATAATCTTTGTATTTTGCCATTTGATTTTTACCCATTTAAAGGTCAGCGGCTTTACTTTCTTTTTGAAGAGGATTATAGCATAAAATGATAAAAATCTCCAGTGTTTTCAGGCTTTTCCTACAGCCTCAACATGAAAATCTGCGGCGAAGACCGTAGCATTTTTTTTGTTTTAAAAACTTTTAAAAAGTAGTTTAACCCTTTTTCCCGTTTTTTAGGGAAGGATCAGTTCTTCGTTTAACATAACTTTCAACAGCTTCAAACGGATTCGAATAGCTGTTTTTTTCAGTTGATAGATAAGAAAAGATGCATTGATTTATAACCATTTCCATAGCGTTTATCTGTTCTGGAGAATATAATCCTATAGTTATCCGTTTTATCTCATTAATGCTGCCGTTTAATTGCCGATTTCCGTTTTTACCAAGAGAAAGCGATTTAGATCCACGATACCAAGGACACGATTTTAGGATTTCGCTTGCAACACCATTCAGATTTTGAAACGCTGATTTTCGGCGAATTAAGGTAAACAGAGTATATTCATGAACAATCAGCAACATCGGAACGCGCCCAATCATCATGATATCAACTTTCCAGGAATCTCCTGAGCGTTCCTCAAGCTCCTTCCATTTGGTCTTAAAACGTGTTGCAGCTTTATTGCTTAAATTAATCATTTTTTAAACCATGTAATAAAATTTGAATGTCTCTGGATTTTTTAACCTTTCCAAAGATTTAACCGTTTTTTGCATTCAACAAGTGGTAATCGCGAATTGATGTCCATTAATTGAACGAGTTTTTTATGTGCTAAGTCGCTTGAAATGATATCGTTAGCCAAAAGTTGATCAAAAACCCATAAGATTCCGAATACTTTAATCTTATGGCTCTCCGCCGTTTTTCGTAAATTTTTATCGCCGGTTAGCAAAGGACTCGATAGCAGTTCCGAATAGAAAAAACACCCACAATCTTGAAAACTAAGATTTGAGTGTTTTTCTAGCAGTTGAGTGATATTTAAAATTTCCGGATATTCAAAAATTTTAACTTGAAACTGATTTGCATTGATATATGTTTCGAATACTTTTTTGTTCGGATCTTCAACTTCTGCAAGAACTTCTTCTGTTGTATGCATCTGATAAGGCAACTGAAAAAAACTATCAACCATATCAATTTTCAGAAAGTCTATAAGAATGTTCGCATCGTTGATAATAATTTGCATGGTTTAAAGCAAATCCACTTGTTTTCTAAAATCGTATAACGAGGTATTTAATAAAGATGCTGCTTTCCCAAGACTGATATAGGATTCTGAAACTGCATGAAGCACTAATTGTTTGAATCGATTGGCTTTTTCTTTTTTTAGGTAACTGCCAGGTTCATTTTTTTTCCAATTATTTTTCGCGAATACAATATTTATAGATCTATATTTACGATCAGAAATAATATTCAATTCACAGGCTTTATATAGGATAGCTTGAATGGATATCCCGTAAATTCCTTTTAATTTTTTTAGTTCAAACATAGAAATACTTTTTCTCTTTTTACCGATTGCTTCTATTAATTGCTCTTCTGGAAGAAGTAACTCGTTTGCAAATGCATTGCAGTATTTTTCTACATCTTTTGGTGAATCACCTTCAACATGGAAAAGTATGTGACATAGTTCATGAGCGACGGTAAATCTTTTCCTTACAATATCGGTTTCTTTTTTCAATGCAATAACTGGCACACTCGAGGGAGCGATTCTGGCGGAGAGGCCATCAAATTTCACTCCTTCTTCTAAGCTTATTTCAAAAATTTTAATGCCATTTTCTTCAACTAGTTCCAGCAAATTCGATACAGGAGCATTTCCAAGTTTCCAATCCTGTCTCAATCGTTTGGCTTCATTCACCGCATCATCACGATTGCTTATAGTTCGACTTATGGCAGAACGATTAAGCGGTAACAGTTTTGAAGCATCAAGGATATCTTCAATTTCAAGATATTTTTCAATAAAATCGATGGTTCGTTGCTCAATTGAATTTTTATTTTTTTTGCTTAGTGATGCATTTTTCCTAAATTCTAAAGATTGCAGTTCGACAGTTGAGTCTTTAAAAAAATAATCAATTTTGATATTCATCGCCTTAGCAAGGGAGAGCAAGACAGTGCTGTTGATATTTTCTATCTGACCTTTCTCATACTTACTAATGGCTTGTTTGCTGACTATGTTGCCAGCGGCATCAGACAATGCTTGCATACTCATTCCAGCCATTATTCGGGCTGATTTTATTCGCTGACCTATATTTTTATTCATTTCGTTTACCTCCCTATAGTTGACAAAATAAAATAAATTTGACACTTTGTCAACTATAAAGATCGTTTTTTATAAGAATGCGGCGGAGCAGCCATGAACTAAGTAATTGAGCAGGTCTGGATATCATTCATGATATCCAGTAACTTGAAAGGTGTATCAATGTCTAGTATATAAAAAACTAGCTGGGTAACCTTACAATTTTAATAATATTAAAATTGGATATCATGATAAAAGTACCTGAGGCACTTCAAAAAAATATAATCTGTTATTTATGAACAGTGATATCGCACTGGATCAATACAGGCATTGCAATAAGTGGCTCTGGTACTACCTGAATTTTTGATGGGAGGGAAAGGCACTGCTCCGCATTGTCGGTTACTTTTTTCGTAAGCCGAGATTGTTGAAACAAAACAAGTTTACGAACTTATTACTACTTATATAAGGGCGGACGAAAAAACAATAGGTAAAAATACCTATTGTTTGAAATTTTCACCATTTGAATGAGTGTATAAGTTTTTGAAAAAGCAGGATATTTAAAAAAGAGTATGCAGACAATTGTTTGGGGCAGGTATCACTTAACCATAGATTAGCAGAAACAAAATTGGAATAATCAATCCACCTGTTACAAACCAGGCCCCTCGACCTTTAATTCCTTTCTTTCCTTTTAAAACAAACATTCCAGTAACAGCCAGAAGAATTAGTGCTGCAGCATAAATATCAGCAAACCATGTCCATAGTTTTTTTGCATGGTTTAAATGAAGAAAGTTTACCTGATAAAAAAAGGGACGTTTTGTAATTTTTTCCTGGATGACGTCCCCGGTTAAGAGCTCGACATCAATTGTGTTGCCTTCCTGGTAAATTTTAATCAAATTAGGTGCTGGCTGGAATTTTTTTTTATATTCAGGTTTATTCCCAAGTGTTTTTAAAATATTTTGTATCTCTTTATCCGTTATAAGCCTACCATCTGATAAAATAGGGTCAATTTTTTCTTTGTGTTTAACAATTTTATACGTTGGGTTCCAATCATGGATATGATTTACAGCTATTCCAGAAATTGCATAAAGAATGGTCAGTCCCACACAGATATACCCAAGATCCCGATGGATAATATTATTCCATTTGCGCCATTTCATTTTTTTACTCTGTTATTGTTGCGCCAAGGGCTTTTATTCTGTAGGTTGTTAGAGGACCGGTAACGCTGGATGGATCGAATTTTTCACCTTTTTCTTCTGCCTTGTGTTCCAGCAATTCGATTGCCTCTTCTTTTGTATAATTTAAGGCTTCAACCTTTCCTTCTACAAGTGCTTCTTTTCCCCGGGCACTCAAAGGGAAAACAATTACGCCATCTAAAACCTTAATCTGAATTTTTTCAAATGCCTTGTCGCTGGCAATATCCATCCAGCATCCTCTTTTTGCACACACTTCAACCACCATACCTTTGACGAGCACCTTTTTATTTGCATAATTTTCCGGTGAAGCCAGTATATCAGATACTTTGGTTATTTCCTGCAATGTTATGGGCTTACCAAAATTTTCTGAATTTGATGCATATGCATAAGTATGCGTGATTGCCAGAACTGCAAGAATTAATAGTACTTTATTGAATCTGAACATGAGTTTCTCCTAAAATATTTTTTTACATATAACCTGTTTATAAGGGTTGAACCTTATTAAACCGCATTGGGCAATTAGATAGCAAAATAGATGCCAGGGCAGCACACGGGTGTATTTATCTATAAGGAGCTGATAATAGAAGATATATCAGGGGTCAGTTGAATCTGAAAAATACGACTATAAATAAATTGTTAATGGTATGTTAACAATGTGTTTGTGTTGAATAAACGATTTAACACAACACGATTAATGTAAGGCAGGCGAAAAAAGATATGCTCCAAGACCTTGTGGTCTTGGAGCATAAATGATGTAGCGTGTTTTTTCTGACGATGAGTCAGATTTTAATATTACTCTTGGGGTTTACCCATTACTTCTGAAAACATTTCATCATCCCATAACCTGGAATCTGCAACGTTCTGGCGAAATTTAATGAAGTCGATGGTGTCCTGACCCGTGATTTTCTTGGTATTGAAAGCACCAAATCCAAGGAATGCTTCTCCGCCCATGTTTGCTGCAAGCCAGTGTCTGTGATCATTTTTCATGGTATCCCAGAAGAATTTCTTTTTCTGTCGAATGCCGTCAATGGATTTAATCAGGCAGCCAGGGAAGAGATTGGCAAATTTCCAGATGATATTGTTGACTTCCTTGTCAAGAAGTTCAAAATCTGCATTTGCCTGGTGCTGTTTGAGAAGGGCGCGGCCGTCTTTAAATGCCTGTCCCGTTTTGTATTCCCCGTAGACGATTTCACCGTCTTCAACATATTTATCCGTGATAATAAGGGGATTTCTTACCCATTCGCCATCAATTTTAAGAACAGGGACAAC
>JABIYQ010000442.1 GCA_018702715.1 Desulfobacula sp.
ATTAGAGGAAAGAAGCATGCCCACCAAGGTAAATTCAGGGAAGATATCTTTGAATTTGACTGTGAAGCTGGCTTTAAAATTATGGCAGTGGCGGATGGTGCGGGTTCCTTTAGCCTGTCGCGTGTTGGAGGGGATATCGCTGTAAAAAAGTCTGTTGAATTTGTTAAGTCTTATCTTTGTAGTCTATCCCAGATCCTGGGAGCAGAATTGGCTTGTGTTGATTCCTCAACCATAGAAGATTGCCTTGAACAGGCTGGGATTAAGGCAATTAAAGCTATTAAATGTGAAGCAGAAAAAAGAAATACCGATCCGAAACAGTTTTCCACTACTTTGATTCTGGCCGTAGCATGGTTAACAGGATCGGGTCAAAAAGTCTCAGCATTACAAGTGGGCGACGGGTTGATTGTGATGTCCAAGAGCCGTTGTCCAGTGACGATTATAGGTGAACAAGATCGGGGTCGTTATATCAGCCAGTCAAAATTTTTAACTTCTCAGGGAATTGTTTCAACCCTTCGTTCAAGAATTGTAACTATTCCTGTTGAGGGCCAAGGAATCATAGCCATTATGACAGATGGTATCGCAGATGATATCTATCCGCCCCGAAAAGATTTAGAAAATTTTTCTAAATCTATGAATCAAATCCTAATTAATGAGGAAAATCCAATGGCAGTTGTTAAAAAATGGATTAGATATGAAAAAAAAGGTAGTTACGACGATAGGACCATTATTGTCTATTGTTTTAAATAAGGGATATATTTTGAAGATAGAATCAGCAATACTTAATAATTCGGATCAAATCAAATACTATCCTGAAAAATTGCTGGGGGAAGGTGTTGAAAAAAAATTTTATGCCACTTGTAATCCAGACTTTGTAATCGGATTTTACAAAGACAGGGAAGGGAAAAAAGATACTGAAAGACTGAAACGCCTTCTTAATATTGTTGATAAATATAATCCCGGTTCGAATAAAGAGGAAAAAAAATATTGGGGGAATTTTTTTTCATGGCCCTTAGCCATTGTAACCAACCCAAGAATTGGGATATTGTGTCCCAGATTTCCTGAAAAATATTATTTTAAAGAAATCAAAAGCGAAAAAAAAGCTAAGTGGTTTTCTACCCAAAGACTTTCCGGTAGGACAACTGATGGACTTTCTTTTGACCTTTTAAAACGCCTCAAGGTTTGCCGACATCTGTCCAAAGCAGTCAGTCGAATGCATATGGCAGGTCTTTGTCATTCAGATCTCTCAGGGAATAACATTCTTATGGATCCTGTAACTGCTACCTGTATGCTTATTGATATTGACTCTCTAGTTGTGCCGGGTTTGTTTCCAGCAAAGGTACTTGGTACGAAAGGATATTGTGCTCCGGAAGTTATTGCCACATCACATTTGCCATTAAAACATCCTCAAAAGAAACTCCCAAGTATCAGTACTGATTTACATGCTTTGTCAGTTATAATTTATGAAACACTTTTAATGCGCCACCCTTTTGTTGGTCAAAGGGTTCATTCAAAAGATCCCGAAGAAGATGATCTGTTGTTGTTTGGTAAGAGAGCTCTGTTTATAGAACATCCAGAGGACAAGTCAAACCGGCCGAGTTGGTTGCACCTTTCCATAGATACATTAAGACCATATCTTTCAAAGCTATTCATAAAATCCTTTGTAGACGGGCTGAAAGATCCATACAAAAGGCCTACTGCAATGGCGTGGGAAAAGGCTTTGACAAAAACTATGGATCTGCTCCATCCATGTAAAGGGAAAGAATGCAAGCAAAAATGGTTTGTTTATCAGCAAAATCAGGAGCCAAAATGTCCTGACTGCAATACTTTAGTGCCACATGAAGTTCCAGTAATGCACTTATTTGACAGGCATAAAAACGGTCAGTATATTTCGACACAGCACTATATAACCATTTATAACCAAAGACCGATTTTCAATTGGCATACCTGTTATAACATCCCATACCCAGATGAAAATGAAACTGGGCATGGAGTACAAGGGATTTTCTTCCAGTCTTCAAAAAAATGGCAGTTTAAAAATGTTAGTGGGAGGAGAAATTTTTGTTTTCCATTTTTGAATATAAAAAAAGGAGGTTTTATAGATTTATCAAATGAACAAATGATAATTTTAAATCCATCTCCAAACGGAAGGGTAGGTATGATTGTTTATGGCAAATAAAAAGATAAGGGGGAAAAATTGAATCTTCAAGAATTAATAGATCAACCAGAAGAGTACAGCACCCTTTACTTGGTATTTGATGAATATGTTGAGCAAGTCATTATTACCAAACCTATTACTATTGATGGGAAAAATAGTACGATATGCTCTACTAAAGGCCCTGTAATAACTGTCGATTCTGAAGATGTTATCCTTAAAAATTTAAGGATAGAGGTGATATCAAATATTGAACATTCCTCAGAGGATCATTCCTTAGCATTAAAAGCAAATAAAGTTATTTCCAGATTTGAGAATGTTATAGTTAAGGGCGGTGTTAAGGGAGTGGTAAATGAGGACGGTTTATGGCAATACCCTGATGTGATAAATATATGGCCGGTTGCTCCTGAAATTCCAAATTATTTTGAATTTCAGATTAATGTCCCGGTATCTTGTGCTCTTGAAACCGACATTTCTGATTTAAAGATAATAAATCCCGGTATGATGCCCGGAAAGAACATCGTTAGAATATTAGTGGATGGATTAAAAAAAGACACAATCCTTTTTGGATATATAAAAATTAAATCCACTTATCTTATTAAAATTATAGGGATATCAGGAGGATCATATGGTGTTCCTCTGGATTTTACGCCCAACAAAGATTTGCCTGTTGTTCTTGAAACGGGGATAGAGTCTGAACCAGTTTTTGGAGACGAAAAAGAATCGGAACTACAAAAAAAAACGACAGATAAAACAGTTCAAACCGACAGCAAAACAAACAAGAAAGTAATTTGGATAGTATCAGTACTATCAGGCATTATCCTTTCAATTTTAATCGGTTATTCTTTGATCCATTTTCAGAAGAAGTCAAATATCGATCAGGTTGATTTGATGGACCAGGAAAAAGTATCAAATATAAATGCCATAAAGGCAAGACAGGAGGCTGAGAAAGAGGCAGAACTTAAGAAAATAGAGGAAGAAAAGGCGCTAAAAGCAGCTCAGGAAGCAGAAAAAAGGCGAACAGCAGAGCAAAAAAGAATAGAAGAGTTGAGAGCAGCGCAGGCAGCCGAGAAAGCGGAAAAAGAGGCGGCTGAGCTAAAGGCAAGACAGGAGGCTGAGA
>JABIYQ010000608.1 GCA_018702715.1 Desulfobacula sp.
GCCTAAAGCGTGATGCCTGAAGCTTCAGTTAACAATATGAAAATTGTTTGTCAAGAGAAATTTATTATTTTCAGAAACTCAATTGAGGGAAAAACAATATAAAGATTTAATAAATCATCACAGTGTTTGCACCTTCGTCTTCGTATTTTCTTTTTCATAGACCTGGTACCTCCTCAGATCTATTATAGGCCAATACGAAAAGCTGGCGGGGAATTGTTTAAAATATTGGGGCGGGGTCTGCGGGATCAGGCGGGGTAAAACTGGCAACAAAAAAAGACGCAACATAATTGGAGTTATGCAGCTAATATTTCTCATCTATATTTGTTTGAGTTCCTTCTATTTTACTGGAATTATTGACCTCTTTGACAATATGCATTTGAATAAAGAGATCTATATTGGGCACTATATTTTTATATTTCTTATCCAGACACTATTTAATCAAGCTGAAATAGTTTTTTTAATTTGACATTAATGTATAACAACTATATATTAATTGAGTAAATCTATCTATTAATATATAGTATATATGTAGAGTTAAGGAAATTTAATATGAAAATTAGCAAAGAACAAAAACAAAAAAATCGAAATAAAATCATTCTATCTGCTGTGGACCTTATCACTTCAAAAGGATTAAAAGCTGCAACCATGAGGGAAATAGCAAGACAGGCAGGTCTGGGGGATGCCACCGTTTATAACTATTTTCCAACCAAAGAATCCATTGTTTACGGATATTATGAAGACAAATTCGACCAGGTAACCGATCAACTTAAAAAAATAAAATCTTTTAATGAATATACATTTCAAGAACAACTTCAAACATTTTTTGAAACAACACTTGATCTGTTTTGGCCGGAGAGGGAATTTCTTGAAAAAACTTTTAAAACGACCTTTTTCGCCCTAAGCCAGCATTACAGCCGTATCAGGCCCATAAAAGAAAAATTCATGGCAATTGTTGAAGATATTTTTCAAGCTGCCATAGAGGTCGGCGAAATACCGGATCAGGTATTCAAAGAAATGACCATACAGTTTTTCTGGGAATACTATATCGGTATTGTTATTTACTGGCTCAAAGATGACACCGATCAATTTGAAAGTACTACTGTATTGATAGATAAAAGCATTGATCTTGCCTGCACATCCATAAAGGCAGGAATCGGGAATAAAATTTTTGATATGGGTATATTTTTATTTAAAAACCATGTTCTGTCACGGATGAACTTTATTAAAGATCACGTGGACACCATTCATGGAATAAAAAAGAAATTTATGGATGCAAAAAATGACTGATACAATGCCAAAATCAAAGATAACGAGAACGATCTCTTCGGGTAAAATTGCAGCAAAAATGGGAACCAACCACCTTGGATTTTTATTAAAGAAACCGTTTCTCTCAAAGGAGAAACAAACGCTTTCTCAAAAGAAGAGAAACACTCAAAATGCCCAGATTCTTTTTAACGGTCTGTCCCTGCTGAAGGGAACAGCTTTAAAAGCTGCCCAGATGCTGAGTTTAGAAAACGATTATTTTCCAGAAAGTTTCAGAAAAGAACTTGAGAAGTCCTACAACCAAGTACCGCCGATAAACAGGGCTCTTGTCCGGAAGGTCATTACCAATAATTTTAATAGCCCCCCGGAAAAAGTATTTGAATCGTTTGATTTAAAGGCATTTGCTGCGGCAAGTCTGGGCCAGGTGCATCTTGCAAGATCTTGGGATGGAGCAGAGCTTGCCGTAAAGATTCAATATCCTGACATCTCCCAGACTATTTCCAATGATATCCGGATGCTGAAAACGGTATTAAGACCTTTGGCAGAGTATGGCATCATAAAAATTGTCCTGGAAGAAATCGAAGAAGTACTTCTCAATGAGACCGATTATGAAAAAGAAGGACAAAATATTAAATATTTTCGTAAAAACATGAAAAATGATCGAGTTATCATCCCGGAAATCTATCCCGAGTTAACAACACAAAATGTTCTTTCCATGTCCTGTATGAAAGGTTTGATTTTAAATGAATGGCTTGAGACCCATCCTAACCTGGAAAGTAAAACCATTATCGCCCAAACTTTGCATGATATTTTTATAGAAGGATTTTATGAACTCAAGCAAATACACGCTGATCCAAATCCTGGAAATTTTATAGTGACGGATGATTTGAAAATCAGCCTGGTTGATTTTGGCTGTGTTCGATCGTTTGATGATGAATTTATTCAACTCTACCAAAGATTAATTCGTATAAGTGCCGGCAATGAAAGGCAAGAATATGTTGACCTGTTAACCCAAATGAAACTCATTACTCCTGGCATTGATCCGGATATCAAAGATCAAATGGTGGCTTTATTTATGAAAATGGGTGACTGGTTCGGCGAACTTTTTTGCGAAGAGGAATTTGATTTTGGTGCCAATCCGGATTTCATGGAAAAAGGAAGAAAGATTGGTCAGCAAATGCATCAATTCAGAAAACACATCCACAACATAACGCCTGAATTTATCTTTATCGATCGAACAAGATACGGGTTAATAAAACTTTTTGAAAAAATGAAGGTAAAAATCAAAATACAAAACAAATATGAAAATTGTTGGGAAGTTTAGCGCAATTTAAACAGATTGCCCATCACTGCTGGTGGATGGAACACGTTCCCATCAAAGGGAAAAAACCTTGCCTAACCCTAAAGGATTTACATGACCTGGAAGGTCGTTTTCACTTTAGGGTTAAGGGTTTTTCATAACAATTATTAATGTTATCCCAAACCCAATCCAAAACAATGCTCCGATTATGGCAGTAACTATAAACTTTGTTTCCCTTCTACTTTCTTTTTTCTTATCTTTGTCTCTTTCCGTGTGCCCCGGTGTCCATTGCCCAAGCGTTACAATAAGGGTTAACACATAGCCAGTCCAGAACATAATGCCCCAAAACACAACTTCGATTATGAACCAAACTATTAGCTCAACAATAAGCTCCATTCTATATCCTTCCTTATACTCTTAACAAATTAATGTGCAGTTCTGGATGCCATGTAAATTAGAATGACATCCGATCAGATATATAAAAAAAATTGTTTAAAAAATTTTGATCAACAATTTTGATACCTGTAAAGATATTTTAAAAGGTACCAATATAAATCATTGAAATTTTTAAAAAGTTTCTTGACATTAAATGAACGTTCGTTTATTTTACATTCATGAGGATAAAAGACGACATAAAACAAGAGGCTTTATTTGAAGCAACAGTAAAGCTTGTAAATGAAATTGGATTTGCATCCAGCTCTGTTTCCAAAATCGCAAAGGAAGCCTGTGTTTCTCCTGCAACAATTTACGTCTATCATAAAAACAAAGAAGACCTTCTGGTAACAACCTATATACAAATCAAAAAAAATATTGCCGGGGCTATCCATAAAGATTTTGATGACAGTCTTCCCATCCGGGATATATTAAAAACCGTATGGTTTAAAACCTTTGCCCATATTGCCAAACATCCTGATTATTTTCAATATACTGAACAATTTTCCAACTCCCCTTATCAATCACTTGTGGATAAACAGGATATTGAAGCTTATTTTGATCCTATAGTAAATGTTCTTTTAAAGGGGATTGAACAAAAAATTATTAAAAACGTGGACTTTGATATCTTAACAGCATTTATATTTTATCCCATCATAGCCCTGTCAAATGCCAGGGTGTGCCAGGAATTTGAATTGAATGATGAGAATATTGAGACTGCGTTTACCCTTGCATGGGATGCTATAAAACTATAAAAAAA
>JABIYQ010000380.1 GCA_018702715.1 Desulfobacula sp.
GAAAAGGATATTATCAAAATTGCGGCAGTGGACCGTGTGAATGATTCAAACAAATGTTTTACCGGTCTTGTGTCGGGTTTTGGGATGAAACAGGGAGCAATTGCCACCAGTACATCCTGGGATACCGGGGATATCACTGTAATGGGGGTAATGGAAACAGATATGGCACTGGCAGTCAACAGGATCAAGGACATTAAAGGTGGTGTTGTCGTCTGCTCAGAAGGCAAAGTCATAGCCGAGTTCCCCATGCCCATCCTAGGTATTCTGTCGGATCTTCCCATGGAAGAGATTGCAGAGAAAACTTATGAGGTGAATCAGGCGGCTAATGGGCTCGGCATCATTTTTAACGACCCGATATTGTCTTTGGCCACAATGACCAGTGCTGCGATTCCATTTTTAAAAATGTGCGAAGAAGGGCTATTTAATCTTAAAGATGGAAAAACCCTTGGCCTTTTTATCACATAAAGATTTTACCCTAACGTTGCATAAAATTTTTTTTATTCAATATCAAAGTATTAGTATTTGCCTGATAAATCCAATGTGTGATAAATAGTATCTTACCAAAAACCTGAAAATTTAGATTTTCCAATAACAGCAAGGATGCAAAGATATATGGAAACAGATGATAAAAAAGGACATTTTATTGAATCAATCATTATTAAAGATATAAAAGATAATAAAAACAAAGGAAAGGTTCTCACGCGTTTCCCACCTGAGCCCAATGGATATCTTCATATCGGACATGCAAAATCAATTTGCCTGAACTTCAATATGGCCAATAAATATAATGGTAAGTGTAATTTAAGATTTGATGACTCCAACCCGGCAAAAGAAAAACAAATCTTTATTGATTCCATTAAGTCCACAGTAAATTGGCTGGGATTTGAATTTGGAACCCCTTTATTTGCATCTGACTATTTTGAAAAACTCCATGACTTTGCAATCGAATTGATTAAAAAAGGTAAGGCCTATGTGTGCAGCCTTAACGCAGATGACTTAAGAAAATACCGAGGCACTTTAACTGAACCCGGAAAAAACAGTCCTTACAGAAAAAGATCGATTGAGGAAAACCTGAACCTCTTCTTTAGGATGAAAAATGGTGAATTTGGTGAAGGAGAGCATACCCTCAGAGCAAAAATTGATATGAAGTCTCCCAATATCAATCTTCGTGATCCCATCATTTACAGGGTAAAAAAAGCCTCTCATCCCAGGACCCACGACCAATGGTGCATATATCCCATGTATGATTTTACACATTGTCTTTCTGATTCCCTGGAAGGAATTACCCATTCCCTTTGCAGCCTTGAATTCGAAGATCACAGACCATTGTATGACTGGACCCTGAACGAACTTGAAACCCCTTGCCATCCCCAGCAAATTGAATTTGCACGATTGAATATCAATTATACTGTTTTGAGCAAAAGAAAGCTTCAGCGACTAGTGGAGGAGAACCACGTACAAGGATGGGATGATCCAAGATTGCCAACCCTGGAAGGTTTAAAAAGAAGAGGGTATACCCCTGAATCCATCAGAAACTTCTGCAATATTATCGGTGTTTCAAAGAAAGAAAGTCGAATTGATGTTACACTTCTGGAAAACTGCCTGAGAGATGACTTAAACGAAAAAGCCCCCCGGGTCATGGCTGTGTTGCGACCCTTAAAAGTCACTATTGAAAATTATCCAGACAACAAAGAAGAGGAACTTCTTGCCAAAAACCATCCCCAGCGAGAAGATATGGGAACAAGAACCATAAGCTTTTCCAAAACAATCTATGTGGAACAGGATGATTTCATGGAAGATCCACCAAAAAAATTCTTTCGCCTGGGCCCTGGCCGGGAAGTGAGGTTACGATATGCATATCTTGTGACCTGCACAAAGGTTATAAAAGACGAGTCTGGTAATGTAAAAGAACTTATCTGCACCTATGACCCTGCGACAAAGGGTGGGAATACACCGGATGGAAGGAAGGTCAAAGGCACAATTCACTGGGTCAATGCCAATGATTGCATTGATGCAAAAGTCAGGCTTTATGACCGCTTATTTAAAGACGAGAACCCGGAACGGGACAAACAGGATTTTATTGAAAACCTGAATCCAGATTCTCTAGAAGAGATTAAATCGAGCAAACTGGAAAAAAGCCTGATCAATGCAGAGCCTGAAAACGCCTATCAGTTTGAAAGGCTGGGATACTTTTGCATGGATTCCAAGGATGCTACAAAAGACAACCCCGTGTTTAACCGAGCGGTTAGCCTGAGGGATACCTGGGCAAAACGATCAAAAAAATAAAGTAACTATTCAGCTCTTATGTTTTAAACCGCCCTGCCCAATTGATATTTTTGGTGGATATTTTTGTTCGATGCTAAACGCTTAAGCTCCTGCAAATATCCATCAGACAGGGCTTTGAGATTACGTCTTTTTTCGGGCTAAATAATTACAAAATAAATTACTCAAACCGCCAGGTTGTGCCTTTTGGGCCGTCCTCAAGGGTTATATTCCTGGCTTGAAGAAGATCCCTGATCTCATCTGCCCTTGCAAAGTTCTTACTTTTACGCGCTTGGGTCCGTTGCTGAATCAAGTCTTCAATTTCAGAAGGAGCAACAGCCATATCTGCCATGCCCTTGTCTTTTTTTTCTTTAAAATAGGAGGATGGATCTAATAAAAAGATGCCAAGAATATGGGAGATAGCCTTGATATCATTGTAGAAAAGTGTCAGGGTTGTCAGGATACCACCATCGGGTGTATCATTGGTTTCGTCCAAAAGCTTGTTACCTTTTTTGACCGATTCAAAAATAAGACCCAACGCTTTTGCAGAATTGAAATCATCATCCATGGCAGAGGAAAAATCTTCCCACAATTCACCTTTTTGCGAGCCATCAACTTTTACACCGGCCCTCTGAAGTCTTTCCAGAAAGGCATAAATCCTGTCCAGCCCCAAAGAGACTTCTCTCATGGAATCTTCACCATAATCAATTGGGCTTCTGTAATGATTTGACAAAAGAAACATGCGGATCACTTCTGGAGAATAGGTCGCAAGAACTTCCTTGATCATGGTAAAATTACCAAGAGATTTTGACATTTTTTCATTGTTAATGTCCACAAACCCATTGTGAATCCAATATTTGACAAATGGCACGCCAAAGACGGCCTCGCTCTGTGCGATCTCATTTTCATGGTGAGGAAAAATCAGGTCTTTACCACCTCCGTGAATATCAAAACTTTCTCCAAGATATTCATAGCTCATGGCTGAGCATTCAATATGCCAACCCGGCCTTCCATCACCCCATGGGCTTTCCCAGAAAGGTTCGCCAGGCTTGGCGGGTTTCCACAGGGTAAAATCCGCAGGATTCTTCTTTTTCTCGTCCACTGCAATCCTTGCCCCTGCCATCATGTCATCGGGGTTCCGGCCGGAAAGTCGGCCGTAATCCTTAAAGGAATCGATGGAGAAATAGACATCCCCTCCATTAACAAAATAGGCCTTGCCCTTGTTGATGAGCATCTGGATAAAATCAATAATATGCCGGATATGTTCCGTGGCTTTGGGTGCAATACTGGGTCTTAATACATTGAGTGCATCCATTTCATTGTGAAATTCATCAATATATTTTTCTGTAATAACCGCACAATCCTGGCCGGTCTGATTAGATTTTTTAATAATCTTGTCATCCACATCTGTAAAATTTCTGACATACCTGACATCAAAACCCAGTCGTGTAAGCCACCGGAAAATCGTGTCAAAAACAACCACAGAACGGGCGTGGCCAATATGGCTGGTATCATATACAGTCGGTCCGCAGACATACATGCCGACCTTACCTTCTTTTATTGGGATAAATTCTTCTTTTTTACCATGCAATGTATTATAAACTTTTAAACTCATTATTATTTTTCCCGTTATATTTCCGGTTGGCCGGCTTTTGCTAATAATATGCACTGGGCAGCTATGCCCTGCCCTTTTCCAATAAACCCAAGCTTTTCAGTTGTTGTAGCCTTTACATTAACAAGGGTTGAATCCATATTCAAAACCCCGGCTATATTTACTTCCATTTGTTTCTTATGGGGACCCATTTTTGGAACCTGAGCAAACACGATACAATCCATATTTGCGATTTCATATCCCTGTTTTTTAAATAGCTGTCTGCATTTCTCAAGCAGGATCATACTTGAAATCCCTTTATATTGGGGATCACTATCTGGAAAATGGTCTCCGATATCCCCAAGCCCTGCAGCACCCAGGATTGCATCACAAACCGCATGAACCAGGACGTCTGCATCGGAATGACCCAAAAGTCCCTGATCAAAATTAATATCCACGCCGCCAATAATCAGCTTTCTGCCTGGCACAAGCCTGTGAACATCATATCCTGATCCTATTTTATACCCGGGTTTTTCCATATTTAAAAATTTGTCTTCCCCATAATGGGTAAGCTACAAAAAAATTAAAGCATAATATATTCACTTTCCCTTGAAAAGTCAAAATTTTGCTTTTACCAATGCAAGATAAATATTCTATAGTTTTTTCATTCCAGACAATTGAGTCTATTTTTTAAAATATTAAAGATTAAGCTCCCTTTTTAAATATTTTGGTCAGACTTTATCTTTATTTTTCAAAAAAAAAATGTAAAATACAAATAGCACCAAATGGAATAAAGAAAAACCAACGGTTATAAGGAAATAAAAAATGGAACGCTGTGGCTGGGTAACAAACGATCCGATTTATATTAAATACCATGACAAAGAATGGGGCGTGCCTGTCCATGATGATAAAAAACTTTTTGAATTTATCATTCTGGAAGGTGCTCAGGCCGGACTTTCATGGCTGACGATTCTTAAAAGAAGACCTGGATATAAAAATGCATTTTCCAATTTTGACGTTGAAAAAGTAGCACGGTTTACTCCCCAAAAAATTGAAAAACTTCTTTTGGACCCAGGCATTATCCGGAACAGGCTCAAAGTCAATGCTGCTGTGACTAATGCAAGGGCATTTATTAAGATCCAGGAGGAATTCGGATCTTTTGATAGGTATGGTTTGCATTTTGTTGACGGAAAACAAAAAACAAACCGATTCAAAACCCAGGACCAGGTTCCGGCCACGACAAGGGAATCCGATGCCTTTTCAAAGGATCTCAAACAGCGGGGATTTAAATTTGTCGGATCAACCATTATCTATGCACATATGCAGGCAGTAGGCATGGTCAATGATCACCTTGTCTCCTGTTTCAGACATAAAGAGGTCATGCAATAATATGAGGTCAAAGTTTTTCCCTGATCTTGTAAAAGTCATGAAGCTCCTATATTCAAGACATCAAGGTTACAGCTGTAATCGCCTACTGCAAAAGCTTGATGAAATTCTTATGCAATGTTAGGATTGGCTATGGATGATACCCATGTCTCTGCAAAAAAAACCGGAAACCTGTCCCAACATTCATGGGCCGGCAAATTTAATTATCCGGATACAAAAAACCTATTAAATTTAAACGACCATTTTTTTTCTCTTGAACGATTTAAAGAAAAGCGATGGTGTTATATGGGCATCATACACCCGAAAATTATTTTCGGGTGTGCCGTGGTGCACCTTGGATATATTTCAAGTGCCTTTGCCTTTGGATTTGATCGTCAGGAGAAAAAGATGATAAACCACTCTCTTGTTTTCCCCCCTTTAGGGCAGGTTCGATATGATAGAAACCCAGAAAATGGCATCTGCAGCTATAAAAGTTTTCGGGGCCAATTGATCCTTACCAATGATAAAAAACATGACAAAAGGTCAATTAAAGCCTCTTTTTATTTACCGGGCAAATCTCTTAAAGCCAATATTGATATCCTTGAACCGGATGGGGGCATGTCCCCAATGAATTTTTTAATGCCAATGAAAAACAAAACATCTGCATTTACCACCAAAATTGCAGGATTAAAAGCCCGGGGAAAGATCATTGTAAATAAAAAAAAATTTGATCTTATATCTGAAAATACCTTTGCCATCTTTGACTGGACCAATGGATTTTATCCCAGAAAAACATGCTGGAACTGGGCATGCGGTGCAGGTGTTGCCAGTGATGGAACTAAAATCGGGTTTAATTTTTCATCCGGTGTATACGAAAACGGATTATTGGAAAATACAGTCTGGATTAACGGGACACCATTCCAACAAGGAGACATCCTGTTTACATATGATGCAAAAAATCCAGAGCATCCGTGGCAGATAAAGAGCAATGATGACCTGATCAATCTTAAATTCAAGCCCGAAGGCATCCGAAGGGCAAATGACAACCTTGGAGTGATTAAGAGCAGGTTCATACAACTCTGTGGTTCCTTTGAAGGGTCAATAAAAACTAAAGACAATCTTTGCATTCATCTTCTTTCTGTTGGCGGTGTGGTTGAAGAACATTCTGCCAAATGGTAAAATGTCTTGAAATCCATATCAATCTTATTTACAAAAACGATTTAATGGAGGAATAACATGTTTCTTGTTACGGCGAATCAAATGCAGGAGATGGATAAAAAGACAATAGAATCTTTTGGTATCCCAGGGCTTGTTTTAATGGAAAATGCCGGAAGGGGAGCATTTGAGTATCTGATCAGAAAATTTAAAGAACCTAAAACAAAAAAAATTGCCGTTCTGGCTGGCAGTGGTAACAATGGGGGGGATGGATTTGTTATTGCAAGATATTTGATGGAAAAAGGAATCATTGTTACCATTTTTTTATTGTCTTCAAAAGACAAGGTGACGGGTGATGCAAGAACCAATTTAAATCTTGCAAAAAAATTATGCGATCGTTCCTGCAATAGTTCCATTTTTGAAATCCCGGATGCAAATACCTTTAAAAAGCAAAAGTCCCTTATTCTTAACCATGATCTTTTCATTGATGCCATTCTGGGAACCGGTCTTAATTCAGAGGTCAAAGGATTTTTCAAGGATGCCATTGAATTGATCAATTCTTCCCAAAGCCCTGTTTTTGCCGTGGACATACCTTCGGGTCTTCATTCTGATACAGGACAGCCTTTAGGCGTTGCAGTAAAAGCGGATGCCACATCCACCTTTGCTTTTGCCAAAGTCGGGCATATTCTCTATCCAGGAAATAATTACACCGGCGATCTTGAAATTATTGATATTGGCATTCCAAAATTTATTGCCCAAGAAAAGGAGATTAAACTCTTTCTGATTGAAAAAAAAGATATTGCTGCCTGTTTTAGTCCCAGAAAATTTCAAAGCCATAAAGGGGATTATGGCCATTTACAGGTCATTGGGGGTTCAACCGGAAAGACGGGAGCAGTATCCCTTTGTGCCAATGCAGCCATGCGATGTGGGACAGGCCTTGTCACCCTGGGCATTGCCAAAAGTCTCAACCCTAGTGTTGAGCCTCAAGTTATTGAGCCCATGACCTATCCTTTACCTGATTCAGAAAAGGGGTTTTTATCAGACAATTGTTTTGAACAAATTCTTAGTCTTTTAAAAGACAAACAAGCGCTTGCCCTGGGTCCGGGTATCGGCACCAATGATGGCACAAAAAAGCTTGTTCAAAGCCTCATTGAAAAATGTGAGGTACCTATGGTGATTGATGCTGATGCAATCAATTGTATAGCAAAAAATACTGAGGTGTTGAAAAAGAAAAATTCCCCTGCCATCTTAACTCCCCATCCGGGTGAAATGGCAAGGCTTTGTAATATGTCCACCACAGAAATCCAGGCGGACAGGATAGGTATTGCCTCTAAATTTGCAAAAAACCATGATGTTATTCTTATCTTAAAAGGCGCTCAGACAATTATCAGCCTTCCCGATGGAAGGTCCTATATTTGTCCCACAGGAAATCCCGGCATGGCCTCCGGCGGCATGGGGGACGTACTGACAGGTATTATCGCCGGATTTTGTGCCCAGGGATTTTCCCCTGAAAATGCAAGTCTGGCCGGTGTATTTCTCCATGGCATGTGCGCAGATATACTTTCAAAAAACATAGGCGGATTCGGCTTTGTTGCAACAGATATGATTCAAATGATTCCAAAAACCATTAATCAATGTCTTTTATGAAAACCATAGAATCAAAAAATTCAAAACAAACACGAAGCTTAGGTGAGCAAATGGGCAAGAAAATCTCGGAAGAGATCGGCCTTGGTGTCTCCATTGCCCTTAATGGGGAATTGAGTGCAGGCAAAACAACCTTTGTCCAGGGATTTGCAAAAGGGCTTGGGGTGTCTGAAAAATATTATATCACAAGCCCGACATACAACATCATTAATGAATATCCGGCAGATGTACTTACCCTCTGTCATCTGGATCTTTACAGGTTAGAATTCGTGGATGAGCTTGAGACTATAGGTTTTGATGATCTTAATGATGGCAACCATATTATTGTTGTTGAATGGCCTGAAATACTAAATCAAATATCTTTTAAATTTGATATTGAAATCAATTTTAGATTTGATAAACACTATAATAGGATAATATCTATTTTTGCCTCTGGACAACCAGGATCAAATTTGTTAAGCAAATTATTTTTAAAAATTTAATAATTATCCATATCGGAGTGGTTATGGCGTTAAGAGTACAAAAATATGGGGGAACCTCTGTTGCCGACATTGGGCATATCAACCATGTTGCCGACAGGGTAATAAAAGCACATGATCAGGGAGACAAGGTGGTGGTGGTCCTTTCTGCCATGTCAGGTGTAACAGACAATCTTATCGCTCTTGCCAAACAGGCATCAGAAACCCCTGACAAAAGGGAGCTTGACGTACTTCTTGCTACAGGAGAACAGACAACGGCGGCCCTTCTTGCCATGATCCTCAAATCAAGAGAATACAAGGCAAAATCTTTTCTTGGTTTTCAAGCAGGCATTCAGACGAATAAAACATCCGGCAAAGCAAGGATTCTGGATATTGATTGCGAAAACATAAGACAGGCTCTTGAAAACGGCTATATTGCTGTTGTAGCTGGATTTCAGGGAGTGGATAAAGATGGTGCCATCACTACCCTGGGTAGAGGCGGGTCTGACACATCTGCCGTGGCCATTGCATCATCTTTGAAAGCCGATGTCTGTGAAATCTTCACAGATGTGGATGGAGTTTACACTACAGACCCCAGAATTTGTAACTATGCAAGAAAAATTAACAAGATATCCTATGAAGAAATGCTTGAAATGGCCATTTTAGGTGCCAAAGTTCTCCAGATCAGATCAGTTGAATTTGCAAAAAAATATAATGTGCCAGTGCATGTAAGGTCATCATTCAGTGAGGAGGAAGGAACAATGGTTGTCAACGAGAGTTCTGATATGGAAAGTGTCATTGTATCAGGTATTACCTGTGATATGAATGAGGCGAGAATCACTTTAAAGAAGGTCCCTGACCAGCCTGGTGTTTCTGCAAAGATATTCACCCCACTTGCCGAAGCCGAAATAAGCGTAGACATGATTATTCAAAACACGCGCTCAGGCGGTGAGACTGACCTTACCTTTACTGTGACCAAAGATGACTTTGAACGGGCAAAAGAAATTTCTGAAAAAGTAGCCAAGGAATTGGGGGCAGTCCACATTCTCACTGCTGAAGAGATTGCCAAGGTTTCGGTTATCGGATTGGGGATGAAAAGTCATTCCGGTGTTGCTGCCACAATGTTCCAGGCCCTGGCATCTGAAAATATAAATATACGATTAATTAGTACTTCTGAAATCAGGATTTCCTGCGTCATACTTGCAAAATATGCTGAGCTTGCCGTGAGAACCCTCCACACAGCATTTGGGCTGGACCAGAAAAAATAAACCCGATATTAATTTAAACGGGATAATCGTTTAAGCCAAACTAAGGGCTGCTTCAACCTCTTGAATAACTTTTTGGGTGGCAACGGCAGGATCATCAGCATCCCTTATTGGCCTTCCTATTACAATCAGATCACTGCCTAGCGATACAGCCTGGCCAGGAGTGGTCACCCTTTTTTGATCATCATTTTCAAGAAGCGTCCATGAAGGTCTGATCCCCGGGGTTACAGCCAAAAAAGATTTTCCAAATCTTTTTTTTATCTGCTGGACCTCACGGCCTGAGCATATCACCCCTTTGCACCCTGATTCATATGCCATTTTTGCACGGTGCATGACCAAAAGATGGGGGGCTTTTACAAACTTTTCTTTAAAACCTGCAGCTTTAACAGCATTTGTATCATTGTCGGTCAAAAGAGTAACCCCAAGAACATTAGTTTTGCCTTTACCACCTTTAACTGCTTTTTCAAGCATGGCCGAAGATGAGCAATGGACTGTTACAAAATCTACTCCCAGGGTTGCCACTCTTTCCATGGCCCTTTGAACTGTAACAGAGATATCATGAAGTTTGAGATCCAGAAATATTTTTACCCGACTTTCTTTTTTCACCATTTGAACTATGGACGGCCCCTGATCAATAAAGAGTTCAAGGCCTATTTTAAACATCCCCACCTTGCCATCAAGAAGTTTCACATACTTTTTTGCATCTTTTACACAAGAAAAATCCAATGGGAATACAATATAGTCCTTACCTTGTTTTTGCATAATATTATCCTTACAATTTTTTTGTTTTCCCTATTCCTCTATCATAGATACCGCTTTGTTTGTATTTTTTTTTGGAGCGAACAAACCTTTGATATCCTCAAGGATCATGTAAAGACATGGCACCATCAAAAGGGTGATAAGTGTGGCAAACAATATGCCGAACCCCAGGGAAATCGCCATGGGAATTAAAAATCTTGCCTGGCGTGATGTTTCGCTAATTATAGGGGCAAGCCCGCCACAGGTTGTCAATGTGGTCAGTAAAATAGGCCGAAACCTCTGAATTCCTGCCGAATGGACCGCGTACAGGGCAGGTATTCCATCACGACACCTGCGGTTGGCAAAATCAATCAATACCAGAGAATCATTCACCACCACCCCGGACATGGCAACCAGCCCAAAAAGACTCATTATGGAAAGGGAGTATCCCATTATAATGTGCCCGGCAATAGCACCAATCATTCCAAAGGGGATACAGAACATGATGATAAAAGGCTGAAGATAACTTTTAAATGGGATGGCCAAAAGAGCAAAAACACAGAGCAGCGCCATTCCAAGACCCCTTAAAAGAGCTGATATACTTTCCTTGATATCTGCCTGACGTCCCTTGAAACTATAAGAAAGCCCGGGGTATCTACTCAGAAGATCCGGCAGGATATCCTTTTTCATATCCTTTAAGATATTTTCTGCCTGGGAAGGGGGTCGGACATTGGCAGTAACAGATATCTCACGCCGCCCATTGGTTCTTTTTATCGATGTATAAGCTCTGCCTGTAATTGTTTCTACAGCGTTTCGAAGCTGGATTTCTCCTTTTGGTGCCAGTAGCACCAATTCTTCAAAGGTTGATTCCGACATCCTTTCCTCTTCAGGCAAAAGAATCCTCACTGTGACCTCACTTCTCCCCCGCTGGTTCTTCACTGCAGACACCCCCTGGAAGGCATGCCGGATCTGATTGGCCACTTCCCTGGAGGTCAGTCCCATCCTCTTTCCAGCAGGGCTCAAGGTAATGTCAAATTGTTTCTTTCCTTTAGCAGATCCGTCATCAATATCATGGACAATGGAATACTCGGAAAGATTTTTAGCAAGATCCTCTCCTGCCCGGTCCAGCATGTTTTTATCCCGGTGACTCAGACTCACCGTCAAGCTTTTACCTGATCCAGGCCCTCCTCTGTCTGACTCAAAAGTAATTGTTTCAAGTCCTGGAATCCTACCGGCCTTTTTCCGCCAGATATTTGTAACATCTGAAGTGCTTAAAGGGCGTACATCCGGATCAGTCAAATAAAGTCTGACTCGGACCTGGTTGTCCCAGACCCTGGAAAAAATACCGGTTGACAAATGATCTTTACCATTTTCTTGAATAACCTCTTGGGCTTTTTGGACGAGAAGCTGTTCAACATTTTTCAAGGTATCAGAAGGCGTGCCATAGGGCAGAACAGCCTCACAAAATGCATAATCAGATTCCACCTTGGGAAACATCACCATCCCCATACGTCCCGAAGAGACAAAGCCTGCAGTTGTAAAAAGCAATGCTATGCCAAAGGAAATGACTATATATCTATAATGCAACAGCCTGAACAAAAATCCGCGATAATATTTTTTTACAAATGTTTCAAAAAACCTGCTGAATTTTTCCTGCCCCTTTTCAAGATAATTTAAAGGAAAAAACAAGGGCCGTCTGTTTTTGTGGCTTAAATGGGCCGGCAAAATAAAAAGGCTCTCAATTAAAGAAACCGCGAACACTGCAATCACAACAATAGGAAGGGTTTTAAATATCTTGCCCATAATACCCGGAACAAACATTAAGGGCACAAATACCACCATATTGGTTATCACGCTAAACACCACTGGCATAGCAATGCTCTTCGTCCCTTTGACAGCTGCTTCCAAAAAAGGCATTCCCTGACGTCTGAAAAAATATATATTTTCACCAACGACCACTGCATCGTCCACAACAATACCTAGGGTTACGATAAAGGCAAACATGCTGATAATGTTAATGGAAAATGTAGTTGGTGCAAGAAAAAGAAAGGAGCCTAAAAAAGAGATGGGAATCCCGAGGCTGACCCAGAATGCCAACCGGATTTCAAGAAAAAGCGCCAGAAAAAAAAATACCAGTCCAAGTCCAATGTAAGCATTTTTAAGCAAGAGGTCGGCTCTCTGGGCAAATACTTTGGAAAGATCTCTTAAAACTGTCAAGCTTACCCCATTGGGTAGGGATTCATCAATTCTTTTTACAACTGCTTTACCTGAAGTTGCCACTTGGATCGGAGTCTGGTCACCCACCCTGTAAACCTCTATGATTACAGCCCGTTCCCCGTTAAAGGATGCCCAGTTATCTGTTTCTTCAAAACCTTCGGTAACCGTGGCAATATCTTCAAGCAAAACACTTGATCCGTCTTCAAGTGTAATGATGGGAAGCACTGAATATTGTCTTGCGTAATCTTTTCGATCCCTGACACGCAAAAGGATATCACCTCCCCGGGTTTTGATGCTGCCGCCGCCAAGCTCCACAGATGCCCTGGATATTGTAAGCGCTACATCCTGAAGGGTTATGCCGTAACGTCTCAGTATCTGCCTTGAAATAGATACCTGAATTTCCCTATCCCTTACCCCGTCAAGCTCAACCTGGGTAATACCTTCGTCCATCAGCAGCTCATCACGGATTTGATCTGCCAGTGCCCGCAGGGTTGTTTCAGAGGCATCCCCATACAGAGCCAGTCTTAGGACCTCTCTTCTTCTTGCTGCAATGGAGATTTGTGGCTCTTCAGCCTCTTCCGGGAAAGTAGAGATACGATCTATCTCACTTTTGATCTCCTGCCACAGGCGATTGATATTGGTTCCTTCAAGGGCTTCTACGCTAATAAAGCCATATCCTTCATTGGCGCTGGCAGTAATTTCATCAATTCCTTCCAGGTCCTGTATCGCTTCTTCAATAGCAAGAAGAAGGCCGTTTTCCACTTCTTCCGGACTTGCACCGGGATAGGCAATGGAAATATTGACTATATCAAGACTGAACTCAGGGAACACCTCCTGTTTAATGTTAAACCCCATGTAAAGTCCGCCAATGAGGAGCACGGCCATGATCAGGTTGGCAGCTACTGAATTGCCTGCCATCCATGCAATAGATCCACGGGTTGGCGTATGGTCAGCGGTTGTCATGAACGATCTCCTGATGAAAGCTGCAGTGCCATACCTTCTACCGGTGCGGGCAGATCAGAGGTAATCACGGCATCTCCTGAATTGATACCGTGTTTGATAAAAACCCGTCCGTCTTCTTTCCAGGCAAGGCTTACCTCTTTTATTTCAAGAACACCGGAATTATAAACCCAGACTGTGTTCCCATCCCTTAAAATAAGTCTTGGTATTGAAAATACATTTTCAAGAGTTTCTCCTATAATACTGACTTCCACATGATCATCCAATAGTAATTGCGGATTATTTTCCAACCGTTTCAATCCCATGGGATCAGGCACTAAAATTATCACACCAGCCATCCTGCTTTTGCTGGTCATTTTTCCTGTTGTTCGAACAACTTTTCCCTTCCAGGTTTGTTTTGAATATTGGGAATGGATAATAGCCTCACTGCCTTTTTTCTCGCTGATCCTGATTGCAGACAGCCTGTCTGGCGGGACCTGGGCTTCAACTCTGTAAGTGTCCACATCCACCAGAGTGGCAAGTATTCCCTGTATTGTCACGAGTGACCCAATATTGACTTGTCTTTCAAGGACAAGAGCATTAAATGGGACAATAACTTTTGTCCGGGAAAGGTTCAACCGGGCTTTTTCAAGATCAGCCCTGGCCCTGTCAACCTCAGCTTTTGCCTGGATAAGCTGTGGCTTTCTCAAGGCAAGGTCAGTTGCCTTTACCACGCCCGTGGATGCTTCGTTTATCAGTTTCAGTTCCTCTTTTGCAATCATCTGGCTGCCTTTTTCAATAGCAAGAGATGAAAAGGCTTTATCAAGTGCGCTTTGGGCTTTCTGAATTTCTATTCTATAATCTGACTCTTCCAGCGTTAAAAGTATTTCACCCTTTTTCATCACCCCTCCCTGGACAAATTTTGGGGAGATGGATATCACTTCTCCGGATACTTTGGCTTTTAATATAATTTCTTTCTCCGGCATAACCGTGCCCATGACCTGGACTGAACTTATATAGCTCCCTGGCTGCATGGAAATAGTATCCACCAAAATGGCCTGTCTTTGGGGTGGCTTTCGTTTCATTTTAGGTTCTTTGGACTTAAAATAACTCCATCCTGCTACACCGGCCAAAATCAGACAAATGGGAAGGATAATTTTTATCATGAGTTTGACAGCAGAACCCAATTTTTTAAAAACACTCATCTTATTTACTCCACATCTTTATATCATCAATAGGATTCTATCATTGATTCATTTCAATTGGGGTGTAGATTACCATCCCAGAGCCCTGTGAAACCCTATCCGATCTTTAATAACATTTGCACGCTCACCCACCAATTGTCTTTCCAGTCTCTCAATACTGGACCAGGCAATCAAATAGGACAAATAACCACTTTTCCCATTCTGGTATTGTACCATTGCATCTTTCAGGGTTAGCCTTACTACGGCGAGTTCTTCTTCAAGCAATTTAATATATTCAGCCTGTTTTTGCATACTGACCAGACTGTCTTCAACCTCACGGATGGCCTTTGCAACAGTCCTGGCATAAACATTTAATTGTTCCTGTGCAAAAGCTTTGGCTCTTTTTACCTCGGCGTTCCTAAGTCCCCCATCAAAAATCGGTCCTGCAATACTCCCCACAAGTGTTGCGATCCAGTTTTGGAACAAAAGGTCAAGTTTTCCACTTGAAAACAGGGCCTGAGCTGTGAGTTTAAAGGATGGCAGAAGATCTGCTTTAGCGGCTGAAATCGTCCAGTTGGATGAAGATAATCGCATCCTTGCAGCCTGGATATCCGGCCGGTTTTCCAGGAGGTCTGACGGAATCCCAACTCTGGAAAGCGGTATTGTGTCAGGAAAAATTTTAGTGTTCACCTGGACCAGGCCAATTGCGGTTGTACCGGACAAAAAGGCCAGACTATTCAATAAAATGCGTTCCTGTTTTTCAAGCAGTGGGACCTGGGAACTTGCCTCTGCCAATGCTTCCCGCTGCTGGGACACATCCAGAGCATTTGCCCTTCCATTGGCAAACCTTAATTTTTGAAGTTCCAAAAGAGTTTTGTTAATCTTGATCTGATTGTCTAAAATAATCTTCTTGTTCCGGGCAGAAATAATATCAATCCAGGTTTCGGCAATATCTGCTGTCAATTCAAGTGTAGACAGCCTTAAATCCTGGTTAGCTGCCTCAAGACTTAATACCTGTGCCTGCTTTTCAGCCTCAGCCTCCCCCCATACATCAGCCGTATATGAACCGCTTAATGAACCATCCCAGGAATGGCTGCCATCATAGAAGGAACTGCTACCACGATTTTTTTTGACTTGAACTCCTTTTTTTTGCCCTCCGGCTGAAAACGCAAAAGCAGGAAAAAAAGATGCGTCCTCTTTGTCAACCCTGGTTTTTGCCTGGGCTATCCTTGCTTTTAATATTTTTAAATCAAAATTACCATCCACTGCATTTTTGATTAATGAATCGAGTTCTTCACTATTAAAAAATAACCACCAGTCCTCATTGGCCTCATTAAGTCCTGCATCAATGGAAAAATTTTCTGGAATCGTCAAAGGAAGAGAAATATCAGGTTTTGCCTCAAAGGTTTTACAACCGGAAAAAAGCACCATGCTTGCCAGGATAACCCAAAAAACAGATCTCATGATTTATATTTCCTAAAAGTTTAAACTTTTAAAATACTTTAGAAGTAAAAAGATAGCAATACTGAATAACCTCTTAAAAGTTTAGTTTGTTAGCTAATCTTTCTATCATTTTACTTAAAAAAAATAAAGCAAAGGGTGAGCCAAGTGAAAAAATTATTTTTTAATCTACTGAATTTATAATATATATTTAAGTTTCTATAAATCAAAACACTGCTATTGCATCTGTTTTAGTGTATACTTTTTACACAGTGTTATGCAATCTTGTGGATATAAACTACCCACAACTTGATGCCTGGGAATCAACAAACACTTTAAACAAAGCCCTAAAAATTCTTAACTTTACAAACTCATTCAGGATTGGTACTGATTCAATTAATATTAACTTCAGGTGCCATTGAAAAATTCAAGGCGCCGCCATTCGTTTACATGGAATTTTTTATAGAATATTATGAACCAGAACAAACACATACTTACCATGCTGGTAGAAAACGAACCCGGTGTAACCGCAAGGATTGCAGGACTTTTTGCAGGGAGGGGCTATAATATTGAAACCATCTGCGGGGCACCCACTGCCAATCCGAAAATGTCCAGGATCACAATTACAACAATTGCCCATCCTTTACAGCTGGAACAATGTAAAAAACAGATTGAACGCCTCGTAAATGTAATCAAACTGAAGGATATGACAGGAGAAAAGGCTGTAAAGCGTGAGATGGCACTGATTTGTGTTAAAGTGCCACCTGGGGAAAAAGAAAGCCTAAACCGAATTATCGAGGCCTATAATGGCCGGATAATGGATACAGGCCCTGAATATTATATTGTTGAAGTAACCGGCAATGAAGATACCATTGATGACTTGCTTGTGCTGCTTGAACCCTTTGGCATTAAAAAGCTTGCAAGATCCGGTGTATTGGCACTGTATAAAGAATCTTAAGATAATAAAATCTTAAAATAAGGGTTGAAAGCTTTGGATAATTAATGGTATCTAATACTATTTTTTAATAAAAAGGTATAAATGGCCCCTTTGGACAAGCATAACAGCCTTAAACACTTGCCAGGTGTTGATCAACTTCTGGATCTTGCCAAAAAAGATGATCGATTTATCGACATCCCCCGGAGCGTAATACTTGATGCTGTAAGAAAAGCCCTTGACCATATAAGACAGGATATCCTTGCGGGTATTGAAACCAGCACCGGCCATGAAACCATCCTGTTTACGTCACACATCCTTGCCAAAGAAAAGATCAGGCCCAGACTTGTCCCGGTCATCAATGCAACGGGTGTGGTGCTCCATACTAACCTCGGCCGGTCACTTTTATGTGAAGATGCCTTGAATAGCATTAAAACTATTGCCCAATCGTACTCCAATCTTGAATTAAAAATTGAAACCGGTAAAAGGGGGCTTCGGTATGAAGCCGTTGATGAACTGATCTGTGAACTAACCGGTGCTCAAAGCGCCATAGTTGTAAATAATAATGCCGGGGCTGTATTACTGGCTTTGAACACCATTGCCAAAGATACACAGGTGGTGGTATCCAGAGGAGAGCTTGTTGAAATCGGCGGATCCTTCAGAGTACCGGATGTGATGACAAAAAGTGGATGTATATTAAAAGAAGTCGGCACCACAAACCGAACCCATTTAAGGGATTACACAGATGCCGTGTCTGATACCACAGGCCTTTTTTTAAAAGTTCATGCCAGTAATTATAAAATTGAAGGTTTTACGGCCAGTGTTGCTTTAAAAGACTTGGTATTGCTGGGTAAAGATAAGAACATACCTGTCATGGAAGATCTGGGATCAGGAACTTTAATTGATTTTTCCAAATATGGTCTGCCTTCAGAACCCACTATCGCCGATTCAGTTCATTCAGGCGCAGACGTTATCACTTTCAGCGGAGACAAGCTTCTAGGAGGGCCCCAGGCCGGTATTATTGTTGGAAAAAAAAAGACCATTGATTTAATCAAGAAAAACCCTCTAACAAGGACACTGAGGATTGACAAACTGACTCTTGCAGCCCTTGAATCCACGTTAAAGCTTTACAGGGATGAAAAAACCGCTGTCCAGAAAATACCCACCTTAAGAATGTTGACCATTCCTTTTAAAGATATTTGTAAAAAAGCTGACCAGTTATTCAAAACCATTAAAGATGCGATAGACTCTTTGGCAGATATTGATTTTGCGAACCTGAATTCAAGACCTGGAGGGGGCTCCTTTCCAGGACTGAATCTTGCGACCCGGTGTATCACAATCCAACCCAAAAACAGTTCCGTTTCCAAACTTGAGATGCGCATGCGTCTTTCAACACCACCCATTATCGGCAGGATAGAAGATAATAAATATATTCTGGATCCAAGAACGATTCAAGACGGCCAGGAGACCGTTATTTCATCAACTTTAGCCAAAATACTGATAAAAAAATGACCTTTAAATTTTCCTCAAAAGAAATTCATTTTCTGAAAACCGATTCTGACGATTTCAAGATCAAACCCCCAAAAACCTATTTTGGTGATCTCCTTCTGGATAAATCAGACCAGCTTTTCACCTTTGAAAGACGGATGACAAAAACAAAAATCCCCGGGGGAAAATTCTTTATTGCCGTGATTCAAATTTCATTAACACCTGACAGCATTCTGGAAGCATCGGAAGATACTTTTAAAGAGGTCTTTAACTCATCTCTGGATCATAAAAAGGGTATCTGGGAAAACCTGAGTCAAAATTTTTTTGCTTTAGCATTTTGGGGTTATAAAAA
>JABIYQ010000444.1 GCA_018702715.1 Desulfobacula sp.
ATATGGTTACTCGACAAAAGATGAATTGGATTGCTTCCAAATCCTTTTGCATACCTGCCATAAGCTTTGTGACCCTGGCCTATCTGCATGACAATCAGTTCAGGGGCTACGCCCTTGTAGGAATAGACGGGTGCGGCAATTGTATGGTTTTGTGCTTCAATACTAAGGATGTCTCCATGCTCGAACCCGTATTTTTCAAGGGTTGAAGGATGGATCATGAGCATGGTTTCCCAGGCAATATTAGTTATTGGATCGGGTATTTCATTGAGCCAGGACTTGTTTGCACCCCTCCCATCATACAGACGGATAGATGGGACAGCCAGAAATTTTAATCCTTTTTTTTCAAACCCTTTAATTGCGCCAAGTGTCTGTTTGAGCAAACTGAGCGAGTTTTTATCAATAGATTCTTTAACAATGGATTCCTTACCAGGGGAGAGCTTTTGGATTTGAGATCTTTTGCCCGGGGGAAATATCCCGCCATTTTGGATGGCTTGAATAAAATGCAGTTTGCTTTTTTCTTTTAAATTCGCATAAAGATAATCTGCAAGATATTGATAATAATCATCAAACTGCTGTTGCGGGTCTGATAGTTTGAGGAATACATCTCCTATGCAGGGCGCCTGGGTTAATTTTCCCATTGCAGGCTGGAGAGTTGAAATACAAGTAGTGCAGCTCTCATAACTATCCCAGGTCTCCAAAGGCAGCTGAACGGGAAAGACAAGATCTGCGCTTTTAGAAGTCTCATCCATAAAATTTGAGAAACTGACCTTGAATATATCACCACGATCAAAAATTTTGGTCAAATAATTATTGGAAGGAAAGGTAAACAGCGGATTGGTATTATAAAATAAAAAAAGATTAGTTCCGTCACTGGCTGCTGTTTTAAAAAATTCGGCAGTTTCTTTTGCAGTCATGACATTTTCCACATTATGTCTTTTCTCAAAATCATACAAAGAAAGATCTTTGTCCAGCATCAGATTTATAATGGTCACTGCCATATCAAGGGCAAAGGAAGTCTCTTGATTTGTGGTACCTGCTGATCCGAGAATCAGTGGGCGGTCTGATGCGAGCAGAGTTTGGGCCAAAAGTTTTTGGTCCTTTTCGGCAAGTCCGGTATTTTTTTCAATCGTTATAGTATCATATTCTGAGGTAATTGCTTTGAGTTCTTTTAAAAGCTCTTCAGGCAGATGATCACTTGTTTTAGTTTCCAATATCCAACGGATAATACCCAGGGCCACCATATATTCTTGTCCTGCCGTGACAGGGAGGAACTTGTCTGCATTGGCGGCTGTCAGAGACATGTAGGGTCCTGCATGGATGAATATTCCCTTTTTACTTTTGCCTTTTTTTACAGCATGCATGGCTTTAAATTTACGTATGTACTCAACAGGCGAAAGCCAGGTCTCAATAAAATCCGCTCCAAAACTTAATATAAAATCTGCTTTTTCCATATGAAAAGAGGGGAGTATACTCTTTGAGAACAATGCCTTATGGGTTGCTTTTAATGAGTCGTGGGAGTATGGCTCATACATGGCGGCAGGACGGCAATTCAGGGTTTTTAGAACTTTTGAAAAAAGTGTGGAAAGGGGAGTCGACGTTATACCAGTCAGCATTTTAATGCTGTTGCTTTCTTTTTTTAATGACGCCTGCATTTTTTCTTTGAGAATATCAAAGGCTTGATTAAAAGAAATGGATTTAAATGTCTGGTTGGTTTTGAGTTGCGGCATCATAAGCCTGTCCGGATCATAAACAGATTGCAAACCAGCCTGTCCACGAATGCACAGTTTTCCCTGGTTAACGGGATGAGATGGATTTCCTTCCAGCTTGATGATTCGGCCTTCACGGTTTTTTGCAATGACACCGCATCCTGCCGGACATTCCATGCAGGTTGATGCATACCATTTAGCCTGGCCCGTGACAAAATCTTCAGGTGCAGTCACCAGAGAAAAAATGTCTTTATCATAGTCTGACTTGCAACCATAGGCAACAGAAATGCCTCCAAGTCCGGCGGTTTTGAGAAATGTTCGCCTATCCATTATGCATCCTTTTATCATCCGTCCTTTTATCACTTTTGTGCTGATAAATTGTAAGCATTTTCCTTATGTCTTGCATATTGTGTAAATAAACCCCAGGTTTGTTTTAAAGGGCCGGTCTGCATTAAATTGTTCTTTCCTATTTCCTTGCTGAATGAATCACAGCGATTCCATTTGTTAATTTTTTGATTTTGATATCCTTAAAACCGATCTTTTGTAAAATCAGGCTTAATTCCCCGGGCAGGGGAAACGCTCTTATTGATTCGGGAAATGCAGTGTATGCTTCTTTTGAACCAGTGATGAGCCCGCCGATTAACGGCATTAGCCTGAATGAGTAAAAATCGTAAAGAAATCTGAAAAAACTGTTATCCGGTTTTGAGAACTCCAGACAACACATGCTGCCTTCTTTTTTTAAAACACGAAATATCTCTTTAAAACCCGTTTCAAGATGGGTAAGGTTTCTAATTCCAAATCCAATGGAAATAGCGTCGAATGATTCATCCGGAAAAGATATGCATTCAGCATCACCTTGAACAAAAGTTACCCCTTTCAAGGATTTTTTCTCCCCTTGCCGGATCATTTTCCGGTTAATGTCATACACGACTGATATTCCTTTTTCCCCTGTTATTGATGCGGATAAACAGGCCATATCTCCGGTTCCGCCGCATACATCAAGAACTCTGTTTTCAGGTTTGATCATAAGCGTTTTGACTGCCTTTTTTTTCCATATGTAATGGATTCCGGCACTCAGGATAGTATTCATCAAGTCGTATCGAGTCGCAATGGTATCAAAATGCCGGTTAACCCGTTTAAGTTTATCTGATTCGGCATATGGGGTAAACCCGAAATTTGCTGTACGAGTAGCAGATACATGGTTTTCAAGTTGCTCGAGTCTTTTTTTTTTATTATACCATTTGTTAATATTGAAGATCATTTTCTTGTCCGGTTTCATTTGTTAATGATGTGAAACGTGATAGTTTTATATAACACTTGCAGTGGAAAATGATAACGTTTTTTTTAAATATTTAGTTCTTTTTGTGGTAATCAGCCCAGAATTTTTAGTGACACAGGCCAAAGACTTCTTATTTTTTTTATGCTATAGCGGGGGAAATGATGCTCAATCAAATAAAACCAACAGATCTTTAAAGCCTTCTTTTACAAGGTTTTCTTTTGGAATGAACTTTAACGAAGCCGAGTTTAAGCAATATCTTAATCCATTTGGTTCAGGACCGTCATCAAACACATGACCCAGATGCGAATCTGCCTTTTTGCTTCGAACCTCAACCCTTTTCATGAACAGGCTGTTATCCTGTGTTTCCTTTAAGACGGACTTTATAAGTTGTGTCAGAATCAAATATATGTCCATTATTTTTCCATTTTTTTTCAATAAAGCTGTCCCTTCCTGAGTTTGCCCTGTAATATTTGTAGCGGAGAGGATTTTTTTTATAATAATCCTGATGATACACTTCTGCATCATAAAATTTTGTAAATTGAAGAACCTGTGTTGCAACGGGGGTATTAAAAATCTTTGAATGATTTATGGTTTCAATGGTTTTTAAGGCCTCGTTTTTCTGGGTGTCATTGCGATAGAAAATTGCAGAGCTGTACTGACTTCCTCTGTCAACAAAAGATCCTGAGGCGTCCGTGGGGTCAATCTGCTGGAAAAAAATATTGAGTAGCTCTTTATAGGTAATTATATCCGGATCAAATGTCACCTTAATCGCCTCATAATGCCCGGTTGTGCCAGATGTGACCTGGTCATAGCCGGGGTTTGCCACATGCCCACCCGTGTATCCTGAAATAACATCTAAGACACCATCATTTCCTTCAAAAGCAGATTCTACACACCAGAAACAACCGCCTGCAAAGATAGCAATTTCAAAATTTTTATTATTCATGGCATCTCTCCTCTGGTCTAAAGATTTTGTTCAGCCTTGATAATTGCAACAAGACCGGCATGAAGATTTAGTAGGATTTCAGATTCTGAAACCCCGAATCTTTGATAGTTGCTGATATCAAATACTGCATTTTGAATCTTTGTTTTTTCCCCGCAGGTTCCTCTGATTTGAAGGTTGTAAGCTTTGATAAGTTTGAAAAGAATATCTTTATTCTTTTCAAGTTTTTCAAGTTGGATATGGACTCCGGCCCTCATGGCAGTACCAATGTTTGTGGGACAGGAAGTAAGATTTCCATATGTGCTGTCCCAGGCAAAATCAAGGCTTTGGTTTAATGCAGTAACTGTTTGGCAAAGGCGCTTGTAAACACTTGAAATGTCCGATGACTTTTCAAGACTGATGATTCTTAAATGATCTTCTTCATTTATCCACACCATCAATTGCTCATCAAAAGAAAGATATACACCCCTGTATTTGGGAAAATCAGAGTTGATTCCTGCGGCATCCTGGAACCGATCACCTTTTTGGAATCCTAAATTTTTTGTTTTAAGCGGGTTTAACTTTTCTTTATCATCAAGTTCAAGTGAATAATAACTTCCCTTAAGATTACCTGTTAAAGAGCTTAAGGTAGATAAAATTTTTTTTTCAAGTTTGCGCCGTTCAAATAATTTCATATAACAGGGGAAGCAGAACCCTTTAAGATTACGGGCAACTCTTATCCTTGTGGACTGAATATATTTATTTTCCGGATCAAGACAGGGAAGCTCAATCTCTGTGAGATCTGATTCGTGTTTCAAGGTTTCAACACCCTTATGGTATTCAGAAATAACAGGATCAAAAATTAATGAAAATGTTTTATAGGACTGGGCATCTCCTGCATAAATTCCAATGGCACTGTCCGGATTTTTCAGCCCTGAATTGATAGCCTTTGCCAGGGTAAACCCGGAATCTGTCTTCTGATGTTCAAGAACAGTGCAAACTTTTTGTGATAAATATTTTTTTACAAGACTGTTGGCATGTTTTGGAAAAACAATGGGGTTCAAAAGGGGTTAACCCTCAAAGGATGAGGCCTGGGATGAAATGCCCCTGGCAAGCATTGTCTGGATCTTGTCAAGGATAAGGCATTCTGTATGACAACCGGGGAGGCTGGACTTGTTCTCACAAGCCAGACAAGGGCTTTTTGTTATGTACCCGATTTCAAAATCAAACAGATCTCTGTTAACGATGGTTTCCATAGTAAAATATTTTTGCGTTATGAGTTAAAAATTATTAATATCAATTATTGTTAGATTCGTCAATATCTGTATCGGCATATCCAGTGTGATCGCAAGTAAATATAAAACTTTTTCAAATATCTAAGGCCACTGGATTTGTCTGCCCACGTGTTCAAGCTGTCCTCACAATTGTGGAGCAGGATTATCATGCCGTATCTTTGCGTAATTTGTGCAATTGAAAAATCTTGGGATAAATGTTCTATTTACAAGAAATGCCAACCCTGGCATTTTTTGTAAATGGTTTGATTTAGCAAAAATCAAATTTTAATCCATAGCCACTAATTTCCATTCAGGGTTAATATAAAAAATTGATTGACCCTGTGGGTAATCAAATTTTTTCCATCAATTTCAATATCTTGTGTAACGTCTTGATTCAGAATTCCCAAGCCTGTTATTAATAGTCCGCCCCTTTTAATCTCGTATTGAGGGAGAAGAGTCATAGACATAGTCTGCAGTATGCAGATCTTCAAGATACCGGAAGAAATCTAAACATTTTTTCATGCATAATTTTATGAAAAATCATGCAAGTTGTCATAATTTTTCCGTTAACAGAAAATGGATGTTTTTCGCTAAATGCTCTAAAAAAAAGAATTATCTAACTTACCATTTGTTCATGAGAATACTAACTTTTTCATCAGCATCCAATACAGTTGAGCAGGATTCCCAGTCTATCTCACTTATTTGATTATATCTTTCATCAAAAGGATGTTTTGGCTTCACAGAATCTATCAGTTTCTTTGCTTTTTCGATTTCACCATTGGCAACATCAATCCACACATCCTCTAAAATATCTGGAATTTGACCAAAAAGAGAAAATATATCTTCAAGCCGATCTGACAACAATTCATGAACCCGGTCTTCTACAGAACCACGATACCGCATATTGTAAACATTTACCGAATCCTGTATCTGCCCGATCCGCTGTATTCGGCCTTTTCTTTGTTCAAGGCGGGTGGGATTCCAGGGTAAATCAAGATTGATAAGGGTTCCCAGTCTTTGAAGGTTTAATCCTTCGCTGGCAGCATCAGTTCCAAGAAGCAGACGAATTTCGCCATTGCCTACTTTGAGTTTGATACTATCCCTTGAAACTTTTTGATAATTTCCTGCCCTTATTATTCCGGAATTGCTTCCCCCGGCATATATCCCAATGGATTCATCAGGCAGTTCATTTGAAATTTGGTTTGCCAGCCACCATATGGAATCAAAATATTGAGAAAAAACAATACATCCTTTTTCTATCCAGTTTCGGTGAATCAGATATTCAATAACTTTTTGATATTTTGGGTCTCGCTCCTGGTTGTTTTCAAGTGCTTTCAGACATCGTGTCAATTCAGATCGCTCCTGAGCGGTCAAATCTTTCATGGAGGTTTTGTTCGTTGTCACTACCTGCTGATCATCCTCTTCCTCAAAAACAGACCCTTGTAATATTTCTGGCTCGTTACCCCACTCATTTAACATCTTTTCAGTGGTGTTACGTCCAGCATAAATAGTACTTCCTATTCTACGTAACAAAAGGGTTTTAAGGAACCCTGCACCTTTCACTCTTTTACCGAGAAGAGAACAAAATTTTTCAGCTGCAAGATAAGCATCTTTCAAATAAGGGGGTAAGGGAAGAGAATCTAAAGTATCTTCGCCAAACAAAATCACTTTAACAGGCTTTAAATAAGGTTCTCCTGTTGAGGTATCAATAGTATTCTCAAGAAACTCCCGTGTTCTTCTGACAATATGTCGGATAAACGGATTATGATTGTGGCTAAAACCCGGGATCATACTTTTCAATCTGGTAATTTCAGTAGGTCTTAAAGAATCCAGACTGTCCCCAACAGCAACAGGATCAGTGTTTTTAAGCCCTAATTTTCTTCTAAGATTCTTAAAATCCCTTCCTTCAAAAGATGGAGGTATTGGATTTCTTATCCATCTCCATGCTTCACCGAGTTCACTTGGGATTTTCGATTCTCCTATTACCACAGGGATTGCCCTATCAGGTTTCTGCCATTCAGACCATTCATTGCCTAAAACCATATCATTGCCCTGTGCCAGTATCTTTAAAAGATCCCACGCTTCAATCAAATGAATCTGAACCGGTGTTGCTGTCGCCAGCAGCATACTTTTTGTTCTCGGGCTCATTTCCTTCATAAATCGCATCAGATTATTTGGATCAGCTTTTTCATACATACTCTGATCATTGATTTTTTTCCGCCTTGCCCTATGTGCTTCATCAAGAATAATACATTCATAGGTCAACGACTTTAAATGCTCTACGATTTCAGATCCAGAAGTTATCAATCCCTGGGAAAGAATACCGATTCTGCGGGGGCATTTTTTGATAGACTCTATGCCTTTTGAAGGGTGAACAATGGATTGCTCGTCTACCCAGTCTTTGCCATTCCATATGGCAGAAGGAATACCCAGCAGGTTATGCAACTCATCCTGCCATTGGAGTAGAAGTGTTTTAGGTGCTATCACCAGAACTGGTTTGCTGCCACAAAGTGCCATTAGCATCGCACTTAAAGCAAGCTCGACCGTTTTACCCAAACCTACTTGATCTGCCAGAATGAACCTGGCACCACCATTTAAATGCGCATCATAGGCGAGTTTTACAAAATATTTTTGATGGGGCCAAAGCCCATATTCTTTGCGATAAACAGGCGTTTCAATAATGCCGGAAGCAGGATTTTGTTCAGGATCTTGTTTCCAATCATCAATAGCAACTTTAGTTCGGTGCGAAAGCCGTTTAATATCTTTGATAATAAAGTCACTTAAAGGTATTGCCATATGATGAAACCATAAGGAATCAAATTCATCCTGCACCCATTTTACCGCCTCTGTTGAATCGTCTTCCCAAACCAGTTCATAATTTAACTTCCATGCCCAAAGGCTTTCATTGGCACTCCCCATAAAAGCTGTCTGGCTGCCACTATTGTATGTAATTACTCCAGCTTTCCCATGCACCAGTCCAAATGCCTCATCCGGGAGAACACGAATTTCAAGTTTTCCAGTTGCAATAAATTCATATAGCCTGTGGAATCTATTTTTTGATAATTCTCCCAACTCTTCGGGCCGGCTTCCGCACCATGATTTCCTAAGGACATGCTGGGCGGCTTTGGCTGTTTTTGCATCTCTGGGATGAATATCTGAGTTGCAAACAACTCTTACTTTGCCATTCATGGCTTCAATCTTTTCCCCTGCCACTTCAAGCATTGATGAACTGAAGTATCCTGCGATGCGATCATAGGAAACAGCATCAGATAATTTCTTATTTATAAAAGAAGTATCTAATCTTGAACCACGGGATGAAAATCGTTTGATCATAAATTATATTTGCACCTTAATGAATATTTATCATTAAACATTTCAATCACATGCCAGTTACATAAGAAAACAACAATATATTGTCCTCTTTCCCTATCTACACACAACATATTGCCAATCCATAAATAAAATGGTCTTTCTTGACCATACCTTAGTTACATGCCAGTTACATAAAAATTATGCCCAGAAAGGAATATATTTTGCGTGTTTTTTGGACAGATTTTCTGGATCATATTGTTTAATCATTTTTTTCTCAATTGTATCGGCAATAATTCTGGAAGCCATTGGATAATTCTTTTTTTCTATGGAAAATCGCTCCCGCAATGTTGTGTTGGTCAAAAAATCATTTGAGACATACCGCAAACAGGCATGTTGGTAGCAAGCCCTGATGCGGTCTGATTTATCCATATCTGCAAATGATTTATGGGCATATAAAACAGCTTTCGTATGGTTTGATGATACAATAAATTGAGGGGCAGGCAGCTGAAACAGCTCAACCTGGAATATTACCTTGTCAATTCCACTGCCTCTTTCTTCACAGATATTAATCCGCCTCATAAATGAAGCCAAAGCCTCATTCCTTGACTGGGGCGGCTCGTCAATAAAGCGCTGGGTATCAATTAAAGGGATTCCCGGATTGGTAATCTCTATGCGATCGGAAAAAATCTCCACAAGAGGTCCTGTTCCTCTGATAATAAAATTCTGATGTATCAGGGCATTGGCCGCCAATTCACGGATAGCTATTTCAGGATACATTCTGACATTTTTCCGCAATGCCTGATCAATAAATTCATTTTCCGGTAATAGATCGTTAACAAAAGATATAACACCTTCAAATCCAGGCCCATATCCTTTAACGCCGGTTTGTTCTCTGATAGTTTCAACCCGGTTTACACCTCGATAAACGATGACTCGGATGGCCTTTCGGGAAAGCCTGTCAAATAAGTTTACATCCCTGGCAAACATGATTCCACCAAGATTGGTAATATCATACATACCGCCGTCCTTGGCAATAATCATTTTTTCAGCTATTAATTTTTCCAGAATCCCTTCCCGGTTGTCGGGTAAAGGTTGATTCGTCAAGTCAAAATAGGCTGGATAATCCAAGAGTTTCAAAACCTGATCTGAAGTCACATCCGGTTTTGCCGCCTGCATTTCAAAAGGAATAGTTTCAAACAAATTCCACAACAGGCGTTCTTTTTCAGGGAATTCTTTTAATGCCTTTTTGTAAGTGCCGATCCTGATATACTCAATTGCCTTAAAGCTGACAGGACGATGGCTTGCACAGGGAATTTCAAATAAGACAATGGGTTTTTCATCAAATGTGAATTCATGGATTTTAAAATCAATCCTGGGGGAAAGTTGCATGGCAAGCCAGCTTTCAAGCTCCTGATTCCCTTTTTTGGCCTGGCGGGGTTTAAATTTGGTTCCGGAAATGGCATGTCCCACATCCTCTATACCCCAGATAATATATCCAAAATGTTTCCCATTCAGAGCTGCCGAATTCGACAACGCAGACAGATACTCTCCAATGGATTGTGGATCTGCAAAATTGCATTTGAATTCAAGCCATTCAGTTTCACCCGGAAGCGCTGCAAATTCCCGGACAAGGCTTCTTAAATATTGAATATTCATGCTTTAAATTCTGCCCCCGTGATCGTTTTCAACGGCACCGGCAAGTCGTAAGGCTGCATCAGCATCCTTTTCCCAATGTTCCATATGGGGAATATGTGCGGTTCCGGATAAGTATTTTAAAATTTCCAGAATCAGCTTGCGCTGGTTCCAATAATCATCAATTTCAGTATGAAACCATTTTAAACCCTCCCGGGCATTTTCTGAATGCACAGTCTCATGCACAGCAAATAGAATGTGCCTTGTCAAAGAGCCTGAAAATCCCATACCGCTCAAATGGGATTTTTTAAATTCAGATCCTGATTTAAACCTGACTTCATTAGCTTTTGTGCCAGCATAAAGAAAGGTATAATCCCTCACGCCGAAACCCTTGGCAAGCTCCTGATATGCGCCGGAACGGGCTTCCATATGTTTTTCAAGTTCAAGACCTTTGAGATACAGCCGTTCAGAAGCAGATAAGGTTTTCCATGATTGCCGGTCAATTCCAGATGGGACCAGATGGTCGGATGCAATTTCAACAGCTCTGTCAATAACCTTTTCAAAAGCGGTCTTTTCACCAGATTCTCTCTGTCTGAAAAGCTCATGCCGGATATCCTGACCTTCAATATCGCTGTACTGGGTCAGTACTCTCAAAGCCGCCGCATAGGCTGCAAGCTGGTAATCAGTATCCCCAAAATTGGGGTCATCCTTATCATCAAGCTCGACCATATGATCAAGTTGCCTACGTACTTCATCTTCGATTTCAGGATAAATTTCATCAAGAAAGACTGTTTCTTCAGACAAGCGCTTGCGAAGGATCAGAAGAACCGTTCCCTGGACATAATTACCTTTTTTAAGCCCTGTTGAAGTTTCGGTTCCTATCGTCCATGCAGCAGAGACTTTTAACCCGGCTGCCCATAAAATCATTGCAAGGTCTGCCCAGACAGAAGAATCCTGATGGGTGAATTGAACCATTTGCAGCCCATTATCCGGCATATGATTTGTAAGATTTGTATATATCTCTACCATTGAGCATTTAAAATCCTCACCTGACCCTTTTACAGCTAAGGCTTTTTTAGTGTCAGTATACCATTCAGGGAATACTTTAGGAATGTGTTTTTCATACCATGCAAGAAAAAAATCAGTGAGTTCATGGTAGTTTATTGCATCTGCATAAGGAGGGTCTGTTATCCACAAATCATTTAAGGTATCAGCTTTTCTAGCATCATTTGTTCGTATATTTGTATTTGTTGATATAGGGTATAAAGAAAATAATCTTACAATTGATCCATGCGCAAGAGTCAAACCTCTTGTGGGAGGGTTAAATTGTGTGTTTAAAGCTTGATTCGCAAAAGTATCTTCAACTGCACCGACACCGCCAGATTTATTCAATCCATTCCTCCATCGACACAATTTGGAGTTTGTATTTGCCAAAATAGATATGGACACAATGTATGCTAAAAAGTTTTGAGATGTTATACTTTCTTTAAGAAAAATATCAGAGAGAATCCCATGGTTCAGCAACTGCCGTGGATTAAACAAGTGATGCCAGTGTGTCCAACCACGAGTCCTGATTGGTTCTTCAGTTTTGTCTCCCCCTCTTTCAATCTTTCTGTTTGGAATATACCCCTTTTCCTGCCATTTATCATATCTTTCCAAAAGCAGTTCAAGCACCTGTCTCTCACGTTGTAAATCATCTTCAGTTACAGCAAGATAATGCCGTCTTGTTTTTTCAATCTGTTCGCCCCTGGCATTTTTCCCCCAATATGTTTCCACCCATCTTACACAATAGAGTCTTTCCTGGAAAATATCATCTGAATGAGGCACCAGGTCGTCCTTATCCCACAACCTTAAGCCATTAATCTTTTCTCCATTAACAACCCGGTCTCCCCGAATTCCTGAAATAGAAAACTCTTCATCGGTTTCCGGGCAGATCATGCGATTATTGCGGACAGTTCCCCATTTGGCCTTTGCCATGGTTTCTTCGTCAGCACTGGTTATGATTTCAATATCATACCCTTTAATGGCATCATTTCGTTTCAAGACAGCACACACTTTATATTTCTCACTGATTATCCAGGAAGGGGCAAGGGGAAGCATCAGGCCTGTGGAAGGGCATATGGCTTCAACACAATACAGATAAGCATCAGCACGCCATTCTTTATCATTATCTTCAATTCCCCACTCTTTAATCTGTCTGTCAGCAGCATCATAGGCTTTTTTCTGGGCTGCAGTCACCTCTTTCTGGACTTTTTCTCCGCCCCCTATCAAGTGAATTGATGCCCATGTAAGCATGGCAGCCACGGGGTTCAGATCAGAACCAAAGGCTTCACATCCAAGCCTTGCCGCTTCAAAGGGTATGGAACCGCCCCCGCAGAAGCAATCCCCGACTTTTGGGATATGACCAAAACGATTTTTACCAAGTTGAGCTACAAGTTCCTGTAAATTTTTAGCACTGGTTCCAAGGTGGACATTGATCTCCTGCCAGGCAGATGAATCTGGACCATCAATCTGTTCAGGACGATCACAATAGGTTAGTTTTTCATCATAGGAAAACCTGTTAAACACTTTTTTAAGGATTGCATCTTTTTCTTCCCGGCCTAAACCACTGGACCAGAAACGTTTTTTATTCCCTTTTTTATCTGTGATAATAGTCTGCCGCTCTGTTTCTGATAACATGGCTTGAACAACTTTGCCGGGTATAGACTTTGATCTGCGCTGCCATAACCCTTTATCATCCATGGTAAGAATTTTTAAAAATATTTCACGGTCTTTTTCAGTATTGTCAGATACAGGCATGAGCATTCCTATGATAGATGCCCTGATCAATATCAAAGGTTTTCGTCCCCACCATTTACCAAGCCCCGTCAATGTTTGGCTAGCACCGGCCTTTCTTTCTTTATAGCTTTCCTTTGAAACTTTGGATACGGGGAACTGCTCTTCAATAAACACCTTATCCTTCATCAACTATCCTTTATGCTTTAAATGAAAGTCGTTGCAAACCAATTTGTTACTTTCATGTTTTGTTGTAGACAACCAAGGTAAAAAATCAGGGCTGCCAGTGGCAGTTATTTAAAATTTTCACCAAACAATGAGAGTTGAAACGCCTGCCTTTTTTTCAGCAATGCCTGGTCTGAAATTGGATTTTCAGTTAAAGCGAATCTGATGGCTTTACGCCAGCCCTTGTTTACATCATTTGTGGCATGTCCGGTTGAAGCATTGGTCATGGTATAAAGCCACCATCGTTCTTCAGGTACCAGTCCCAGCCAGTTTCTAATACCTGTGCTGATTAATGCCGGATCACAGTTTTCTATAGCCCAGGCCAGCAACACCAGTTCCTTGCCAAGGGTTCTTTCTAAAAATATCTGTCCTTTTTTTTTCCACTTGCAAGTCTTCATTCCCTGGGTGCGAAGTCTTCTGTTAAATTCAGCCCGGGTCTCATCTGCAATCTCATCCCAGCGGAATCGTTCCAGCAACACTTTGATCTGGGCGTTTTCATTGCTCAATGATGTGTATATATCGTCGCCTTTTACTGTCTTTTGAAGCTCAAAATGTTCCGAAACAGTAATATGGGCGGTTTTTGATCTGGATGTAGGTATAGACACTAAAAAATAGTGATCCGTAAGATCAGGGTTGAAACCAAAATCCCAGTTAGTTTTCTTTTTTTGGGGCATTATCTTTTTTTCTTTCCATAAATAAAATATTATCTGTTTTATGTATGACCTTCAGGTTACGTGTGACCTTCAGGTTATGAAATCTCATTTTTACTGGCTCACTTCTCCCGGAGAGAGGCTGATTTTAGCATCAGCAACCCAGTCCAGTAAATACTGTCCCTTATCAAATTCAATACGTTCAATATTTAATATAATCTGACTGCCGCTCATAACCGATTGGAGCTGTTTGACAATTTGTAAAAAAGTTCCCCCATCAATACCTGACTTATTTGCATTTGTATAACTGATTTCCTGGTCATCTTTATTGGAAAAAATATCAATGGTAATCTCATATGCAATGCCTTTAAAATTTTTTAATCTTTCCATGAATTCATGTGCAGCTCTTGCAGTCAACTTGTCATGTCTGTGCTTCCATATGGTTTTTATGGCCGGATCAACCTTAACAACCTTATCTTTGTAGTCATTAACATTTATTTTTTCCAGCATTGAAGATATGTTATTCCGCTGGGCTATTGCCAGGACAAACGGGCTTGATTCAGGCATCTTAAATGGAGAATTATACACAGCACCCATTGTCTTTGGATCTGATCCGTCAGTTGAATATTTGAGATCAGCATTAGGACTGGCTTTTAATTCAACCATCCAGTCATTTCCCTGCTGAAAAACTCGATGTCTGAGTGTTATTGTATTAACCCATTCCTCTATACCACCTTTTTCATGTTTGGCAGTTGAATCAACACAAATGAATTTGCATCTCAGCTCGTCTATTTTAAATTGATTAAAAGAGTCCACTTTCATTGAAGAAGTGGTTGGTTCTGAATCTCCTGTTTCATAATAAACCACATCTCCATGAACCGGGGTAATTTTTAAAGTAGCTTCTCCTGTGGTATCATTTCTTGAAAGCCGCTGGATTTTCACTCCTGTATTGGGTGGAGGAAAAGGGCCTTTATTGATTATACCGCCTTCATCCCGCCAGATATCCTGGTCAAAAGCTGTGTTTTTTAAATTTTCCAGAGCATCCATTTTATGAAACTGCCATTTGGTCAAAGTGGCAGCCCGTCTTTTTATTTCAGACCACTGGGTTCTCTGCTGCCCGCCAAAAAGACG
>JABIYQ010000452.1 GCA_018702715.1 Desulfobacula sp.
TCCCTTATTTATTCCGATGCGGGTCTGGCCCATATGCATGCTGCGAAAAAGACATTTAAAAAAATGGCCCTTGCAACCGGTGCTGACGGTGTTGTAACGCCTTTCCATCCAGGTGCTGTAAAATTCTGGAAAGAAAAAGGTATTTTATAATAGGCATAGGTTCGTTTAGCTGATATATTAATTAAGATACGGGTTTTTAAATAACGAAAACCCGTATCTTTGTCCAAAACTAATATATTGTTTCAATTATTTAATTCAAACAACAGGAAGGCCTGCCGTGTACGAAAAGTTAAATAGATTTGAGCAAATCGTATTTGATGCATGCTCAGTTATCCTGGTCGTTTTTTACTCCTATGCAGCTGTGATTCATCCAATGGCAACCCAGTATCACAGGGGTGTTTATATCATAATAACTTATGTTCTTGTTTTTCTTTTATACAAATCAAAATCAACAATTATGAGGATTGTGGATTATATCCTCATACTCCTTTCTCTTGTTTCGATAGGGTATTGGATATTCATGTTTGAGGTCATTAATTATCGTACAGGTGCCGAAACACAGACAGATATGTTGTTTGCCATAATTGGTGTATTAGTGGGTATTGAACTAGCCAGAAGGGTGGTGGGCAAAATCTTTGTTTTTATGGGCGTTATCATGTTGACCTATGGTGTTTACGGTTATCTGGCACCAGATCTTGTTTCCCATGCCGGCGCTCCATTTACTGAATTGTGTATCAGTATATTTTATAAAAGTGATGGCGTATTTGGAATTATGGCCAATGTACTGGCCACTTATGTTATTTTGTTTGTTCTTTTTGGTGCTTTTTTAGAAAAATGCGGAGCCCAGAAATTTTTTATTGACTGGCCTCTTGCTGCTGTGGGTCACACCGTTGGCGGACCCGGCAAGGTTTCAGTTATTGCCTCCGGACTTTTTGGTTCCATTTCAGGATCAGCCATTGCAAACACGGTTTCCACAGGAATGTTTACCATTCCCATGATGAAAAAAGCAGGATTCAGGCCCCATGTAGCAGGTGGCATTGAGCCTGCTGCATCCATTGGCGGAATGTTCATGCCTCCGATTATGGGTGCCGGCGGATTTATCATGGCAGAGTTGACAGGTGTTCCTTATTCTAAAATCATGCTTGTGGCAATATTCCCCGCTGTGATGTATTTTTTCAGCGTTTTCTGCATGGTTCATTATGAAGCCAAGAAATATAATATTGTGGGTGAAAAATCAAAAGTTTCAGCCATGGAAATTTTTAAAAAAGAATGGTTTTATGCCCTTCCATTAGTCGTTATCACTATTTTTATGCTGACGGGATATTCTCCAGGATATTCAGCGATACTTGGCCTTGTTTCATGTGTTTATATCAGCTGGGCTGACAAGGAAAAACGAATGGATCTAACCATGGCAATAATCGTGAGCGCCATATTTTTGGTATCCCTGATTAACATTGTCAACGGAGGAACCGAGGACATTGTTCCCCAATGGGCTGGATTTCTTGTCGGGATTTTGGCGGCTGGTGCATTTTATCTTAAGTTTCCCAAACAGGCAAAGCCCGGGCTCTCCAAATTTTTAGGTGCTGCCCGATCCGGAACTGAGAATAGTCTCAAGATCGGTGCCACTGTTGGTGTCATCGGTATTATTATAGGGGTTTTGACATTTTCCGGTCTGGTATTAACTTTTGCCGATATCATGATTGAACTGGCAGGTGGTTCTTTATTGTTGACGATTTTTCTGGTTGCTTTAGCATCACTCGTCCTTGGGATGGGGGTGCCGGTGACAGCTGCTTATCTCATCACAGCCGTTGTTGCAGTTCCTGCTCTCACCCATCTGGGGGTAAATGAAATTGCAGCCCATATGATCGTTTACTGGCTGTCGCAGGATTCAAATATAACACCTCCGGTTTGCATTGCAGCCTTTGCCGGTGCAACAATTGCAAAAGCCAATATGTGGAAAACAGCTTTTACATCATTCAAGTTTGCAAAATTTTTATACCTTGGCCCTATCCTTTTCGGATATGTGCCCGGATTTTCCCTTAATGGCAGTTCAACGGATATTGTTAAGGCATTTGTCTTGATTGTGTTTGGTACCTGGGCCTATTCATGGTTTCTCAGCGGTATCTGGTTTGGTTATATAAAAGACTTTTTTAAGAAAAATCCCGCATAAAATTCTTTTTTTTAAATAATTATATCACCCCTGACATTTAGTCGTTGTCAGGGGTGATATTTTTATTTCCATGGATCATCTGTTTTTCATTGAAAAAATTAGTTGCAATATCAACTGTTTTGTACAATATTTAGCGGGAAAGGCTTAAAAAGCCTAGTTAATTACGAACGAGATGATATTTACAATTGATTAGACAATAAAATAAGACATAATTATATGGAAACATTTGAGAAAGTCATTGATTCTTCTATCGCATATTTGGTAGGCCGAACATCAAGATCAATTATTAAAAGACTGACGAAAAAATTTTTAGATGCCGGGTTTGACGTGAGCTATGAGCAATGGAGCATACTTGTTCATTTGTATCGAAAAGACGGGCAAACCCAACAGGAGCTCTCCAATATAGCAGTAAAAGATAAGGCTGCTATTACAAGACTTTTGAATGTTCTGGAAAAAAAGAATATTGTTTTAAGAATCCCGGACAGGAGTGATAAGCGAAGCAAACTTGTCTATCTGACGAATAAAGCAAAAGAGTTTAAACCGGATTTAATTGCTGTTGTTGAAGAATTGTTGGAAGAGGCAGAGCAACAAATTCCTTCAGAAGAAATGGTTCAGTGCAAAACCACCTTAAATAAAATATTTTCTAATTTTGACCGGCTGAATCATTAATCCCTTGGGGTTAATTCCCAGCCGCTTGCGGTGTTACAAATTAGATTGTGTTGTCTATACCCCGCAGCTCGCGGCAGGGTTGTTCATTTTACAATTCCACCAATTTGTTTTGAATGGCATATCTGGACAATTCAGCATTGTTTCTTATGTTCAGTTTTTTTAATATTCTTGATCGATAGGTATCAACTGTTTTGACACTGATATTATAGGATATTGCTATTTCTCTGTTTGTCGAGCCCATGGCCAGTTTTCGCAGGACTTGAAGTTCTCTCATGGACAATGATTCTGTAAGCGTCTGGTTTTTATTTCCCCGGATCACTCTAAGAGCCAAAGCTTCACTGGCCTTTTCAGTCAAATACCGTCCTCCGGAGTGGATTTTTTTTACAGCTTCCACAAGCTGTTCAGGAGCAGACTGCTTTGTCACATATCCCATGGCACCGGCTTCTATTGCCCTGACAACATATTGCTCTTCATCATGCATTGTCAAAATAAGGACGGGCACATCTGAACAATAACTGGTTAACCTTGTCACCACCTCAAGTCCATCCATGCCCGGCATGGAAATATCAATCACTGCAACATCAGGTTTTTTATTCATGGCCTCATCCGAAGCTGTTTCCCCGTCTGCTGCTTCAGCAATCACCTCAATCTCATTGCTGTCTTCCAGAACTTTTCTTAAGCCCTCCCTGACAATACTGTGGTCATCTGCAAGAAGTACCTTAATCATACATTATCCTTTTACTTTAACTTTACAGCAAATAGTTGTTCCGATGGATAATCGGGAAGATATGTCAAGTTTTCCGCCTACAAGATTTGCCCGCTCTCTCATACCTTCAAGCCCAAATCCGTCAACACCTTTGTTATTAAGAATATCAAAACCACACCCGTTGTCCTGTATGAAAAGAACGATTTCCTCATCTTCAATTTTTAGCTCAACTATAATTGTGTTGGCTTTTGAATACCTAAGTGAGTTGGTCACAGCTTCCTGGCCGATTCTATATAATGCAGTGGAAAGTGTGTTGCTGATTTTTGGGATTTCGCCGTGTTTGAAGACACAGGAGACATTAGATCTTTTTTCAAAATCAGATAACAATGATTCCAATGCATCTACAAGCCCAAGATCATCCAGCACCCGTGGCCTTAAACGATAGGCCATGTCTCTTACATCATTAATGGTATCATCAATTAAGGAACACATTTTTTTGGCCCTGTTTCCAGCATTATAATCAAGTTCCTTTAAAAATTTTTCAACCCATACCGCATCAATACGAAGGGCTGTCAACACCTGTCCCAGGTGATCGTGGAGTTCCCTTGCAACCAGGGCCTTTTCTCTTTCCTGGGAGGCAATAATGTTTTTAGACAGGTTTTTTAAATTATCCTGGGCATTTTCAAGCTGTGTTGTTCTTTTTTTTACTTGTAATTCAAGATCATGGGAATATTGCGAAAGCTTTTCCTTTGCGATTTGAAGATCTTTTTGGGATCGATTTTTTTCTGTTACATCCACACTAACTGCCAGGGATCTGATAATATCTCCGTTCTCATCCCTAACCCCATAACAGGAAAGCAGGATATCCATTTTTTCACCATTCTTTTTAACATAGGTATAGGGTACATCTTTACAAAAACCGGTCTTGAAAAATAGGGGAAAAATAACATTGATTGCATAGCTTTTTGATTCAGGTGTAAAAAAAGAGATGAGCTGTTTTCCAATAACATCTTCCCTTTTGTGTCCCATAACCTCTACCCAGTGATCAGAAACCCGTATAATTTGTCCCTCAATATCAATTGAATGAAGCATAACAGGGGTTTTGTGATAGATATGTCTGTATCTTTCTTCACGAATACGAAGTTTTTTTTCTGCTTTTTTTCGTTTTGTAATTTCCTGGATTCCCAGCAGATAAAGAATCAGAACCAGAATACCGGTCAGGATTAACACGGATGTGGTAGCCGGTCCGATAACCCTGACAAAGGGCTTTGACACCTGCTTTTTTATTGCTTTGTAATTTCTTAAGCTAATGATTTCCCACTGGGGATAATTTGTCACAGCAAGGCTTGAAAAAAGGTATTGGACATTGTTTTTATCTGTTACGAAACCTGTTGGATTTTTTGAAAATCCGGTCCAGGCCCAGGGACCATTACCAAATTGTCTGGAATTTTCTATGGCGTGAATTTTTCTTTCGTCTGGTTCCCATAGAAAATTAAACTTCAACTTGTCTGTGTTGGAGATAAAAATAACACCATCAGGGTCAACAAAAAGAAGTGTTTCATCAGATTTTGGAAACAGCTTTGCTTCAACAAATTCCACTGAAGCCTTTATTACAACAATCCCAAGGGCATTATTATGGGTTTCATCGTAAACAGGGTGGGAGTAATAAACACCTCTTTTTTTGGAAGTGGTTCCAAGGGCAAGATAGGTTGCAGGCATACCATTGATAGCCTTTTTAAAGTAGGGTCTGAACGAAAAATCTTTTCCCACAAAACTGTCTTTGGCATTTCGATTGCTCGAGCATAAAGTAACCCCATTTTTATCCATTAGATAGCTGACTTCAAGATCAAGGGATTTTGTAAAATTATCAAGAATCTGATTGGCTTTGTAAATTGATTCCAGGTTGGTATCTTTAAGCACTGTTGTCATTTCTTTGATACCTGAAAGGGTTTTAACCGGTTTGATATGTTCAGAAAGATAAGAGGATAGCTGGTCTGTCAAAAGATTCAGTCTGGAATATGCATCGGCTTCTGTTTTTTGAAAGGCAGCTTGTCTATAAGAGTAATAATACAAAAGACCACCGGCTGAAGCTGATAAAAAAGCAAACAAAGCCAATATTAATATGATGGTACGAAGCCGCATGAAAATAAGTATATCTGCATGGCCTGATTTTTTCAATGATTTTAAAAGGTTAATAAAGGAAAAACCATAGTGTTTAATTTTTTCATTGACCCGGGTAGTTTTATAATATATTTTTAACCAAAAGGTTTAACTAATTGGTTAAATTTCTTAAATATGAATTAAAATGCTTTTAAAAAAGGGGTTATGAATAAGAAAATAAGTACTAAAGATAAAATATTTACAGTTGCAGCTAATCATTTTGCAGATTTTGGATTCGAAGGGACAAGAATGGACAAGATTGCAAAGCAGGCTTGTGTCAACAAAGCCAGTATTTATTACAACATTGGGAATAAAGAGGCATTATATGCAATGGTACTAAATAA
>JABIYQ010000237.1 GCA_018702715.1 Desulfobacula sp.
AAACCCGTCCCGGATGTTTTCGGAAAAGATCCCCACCCGCCTGTGATCAATGCCTTTTCTGGGATAAATCGTTTCATCAAGGATAATGGAAGAAACGGGAATTTTTGTTGTCTGTTGTATCATGGCTTGTTTTTACACCAGTGTTATCCTAATTTAACCTGCGCCATTTATTTTTATCGTTGCTCAAATTTACCAGGTTGAAGCGTATATTTCAGTTCGAGTCAACAGGTTTCAGCCGGATGATAAATCCCTTGGCAAGTGGTGCTTCAAGACGTGGTCAAAAACAGGTTGTGATATCCGAATCGTCAGAGAATTAATGCTTTCTATATTTTATAAGATATTCAGAGAATAAATTCAATCGAGTTTTTTCCTGATTTTATCAAATTGAATTTTTTAATGGATTTCAGCCTGAATTATCAGCATTTTAACCCGTCATCCGGATTTACCTAATGGTGCAAAAAACCATGAAGCTCTCATATTCAAGATAAGATTATTCGTCGTGAGCCATGAGATCAAAGATCAACAACACGTATTTTACAAAGTTGATTGTCTGTTTGATGAATTAAATTTTCGTCATGGGCAAGATGCTGTGCTATATACTATGATAGTGAAAATCCTGGACTGTTAATAATAGTCTTGGCGTTAAAGTTCAAAGTCGGGGAAGCACATAGATAGACATAGTCTACAGTGGGAAATCTTCATGATACCAACGCAAATCAATACCGTTTTCCGATAGAAATCGAAGCCATATTTATGCAAGTATTTGTAACTTTTTGATTTGTAGAAAAAGTGATTACTGGAAGATCAAAGTATGGGTAAGAACTCAGAATTCATTACCCAATAATGATACATGAAATCTGGAACGTGCTAAAATAGTTCCATTGTTTTGGCTTGTTTAGCTCCCAAATGTGAGCTATATCTGAAAGCATGGATGTTACATTGGACGGTTACTATGAATATTCAACCGCTCTTCACAGTATAGGAGATAAACAGGCTTATGAGGTGTATAACTATAAAGCATATTTTTTGCCGGAAAATTGTTTCAGTATTTATCTTTTTTATATTAATGATATTTTTAGTTGTATCGGCTGATGCTGGAGAACAACAATGCATTGATGTATCTGGAAAGTGGACAGTGACTGACATTATTGATTTGTCAGGCTGCGGAGGCACTCAAAGTATTAAAAACTACATCATGGAAATTATTCAAAAGGATTGTAAAGTTAGTATAAAAGGTGAACCACAGAAAGGAGAGGTGATAGGTGCCGTAATCCACTGGTCTAAAATCACTATCCCCGGAGAGCAAGTTGGCAGTAACCTAATATTGGAAGATGCTGTTTCTCCTGTGAGTGGGAATAAAACAAACATGCATCGCAGGTGGACCTGGACAGATGGAACAAATTCCTGTCCGGGAACGGCTGAAGGGACTGCGATTAAACAATCGAGCAAAGATATAAAATCAGCCTTAACTGTCCCCGATAAAACTCATAGAGATCAGATTAATAAAGATGAAATGTTTGCGGACACATATAATGGTAACAGTCCTCTTCAAAACGATTATTTTATGCCGTTCAAAGGCGCAGGGCCGGCATTACACAAGTTTTCCGGCAAGCTGTCCATATCATCCACAAAAATGTCCCACAAAATATTATGGGCAGGTGAAAAAGTTGGCACATTTCCCGCATTTAAGGCAAAATTTTTTAGCTATAATGATCATCTCGTCCCTTTAGAGCGAAATATGCTTCTGAAAGGTGAAGACAGCACATGGAATATAATTCTGGCACCTGGGCGAATATGGACTGAACCCGATGATAAAGTTTATTCCCGTGCATCTTTCCCATTCACTCTCGTTCCTTCAGGACATAATTTCAGCCAAACACATAATGGTATCGCAACATTTCTGTTTAATGACAAACAAGTATCTGCACTTCGATTCCAGATCGTTCAGGAGGCAGCACCAGAGGAAAAATTCGATGCCTGGGGCCAGGCAGAGATGAAGTATTTACCCTCAAAGCTCCAAGACCAGATTGTTTTGACTCAGCAGTATGCAAAAGAATTGAAGGACCAGACACCCATCCGCGAATGGTCTGAGTTGGAGCAAACATATGATCCTGAAATGTTGGAAAAGATAGATGAAACAAAAAATCAAAAAAATATCACTTTAAGCGGTTTAATTATAGACGATGTTGTCTACGCTCGTCCCTGTCAAACGCGTTGGGGCGATTACCCGTACTGTGGTCAGATGCGACATGGTGTATATTCTATTTCAAAGTCTTTAGGTGCAATGCTATCGATGTTACGCCTTGCACAAAAGTATGGGGATGAAGTTTTTGACCTGAAGATTAAGGATTATATTGACATCGAAAGCAACCACGATGGCTGGAGCAATGTCACTTTTGGAAACATACTCAATATGGCTGCTGGTATTGGTAATGTTGAGCCTCGAAAAGTTTCAAGATATGTTGAAGAGGATTCATCGGCCCTTGGAAGAAGGTTTTTTAAAGCCCTGACTACAAAGGAAAAATTAAAGTTGATTGGGGCGTTCGGCAATTATCCATGGGAACCTGGTGAAGTCTTTCGTTACAGGACATCTGATACATTTGTCCTTGCTGTCGCAATGGACCGCTATATAAAAAGCAAGGAAGGTCCGAAAGCAGACCTTTGGAGCTTACTTACACATGAAGTATTCCAGCCCATCGGAATCGCACATATGCCTGTCCTTCGAAGCAAAGAGTTAAAAGGGGAGCGCGGTATTCCTTTGCTTGGGGGTGGCATGCTCCCAAACCTGGACGAAGTCGCAAAACTTGTCAAACTTCTTCGCAATGGCGGTAAGCATCAAGGAGAGCAACTCCTGAGTGCAAAAAAGCTTTATGAGGCCTTTGGTAAGGCAAAAGCATCTGGTCTTCCGACAGGATGGCAGCTAACACATGGGGAAACTTATTATAACATGTCGCTATGGCTGCATCCGTATAGATCAAAAAACGGCTGTCTTCTCACGATACCTGCGATGAGCGGCCATGGAGGTAATTACTTGATTCTCATGCCAAACGGTATTACTGCGTTCCGATTTGCTGACGGGCGTGAAGGCAGCCTTGGCACTTACGACAGTTCTGGCTTGAGAAAAGTAGCCGATTATATTAGACCGTTTTGTGAAAAGTAGACAAATTGGTTAACATTTAAGATTCAGATTTCCTGAGGCTTGCACAGTTTGTCCTTCTCCTTTGAAAGCCTTCTGTAGCTGGTGCAGAAATATTTCAGTTTCATAAGACTGGGCTTGCAAATAGGCAAGACTGGAAGAAGTAATGTGCGATGACCGGCTTCAAGCTGTGGGTGAGCCTTATAACTTTTAAGACTCATCTTCCCCAAAAAAATACCAACCACAATATCCGGTAATTTAATTTTTTCTAAACCATGGCAATGATAACCTTTCAAAAAAGAGAGCACTACTGGCTAAAATCTGCCCCTTTCAGGTTTTAAAAAGCCCCCCGGACTATCCCTGTCAGCCTTATGTTCAGAAAAATAGGATATTAAAATTTGAAATGGCTTACTTAATTCACATTGCTTTTGTTGCTGAACGCTGCATTTTAAAGGATCACCTCATCGTTTCAAATCAGACTGCGAACTCAATGGTATCGTAGTTACCTAAATTAATTTCTTTTCGCGCTTTCCATAGGTCAAAATTATCTTGCATAAGCAACCAGCTTTCAGGCGATCTGCCTAATACAACTGACAGTTTTAATGCCATAGCGGGTGAAACATCTGTTTTGCCATTAATTAACCTGCTTATTAATCCCGGGCTTACCTGTAATTTCCGGGCCAATTCATTTGATCCAATGTTGAAAGGGTCTATGTAGACTCTTTTTATAAATGCTCCTGGATGCATTGGGTTGTGTTGTTTGAGAGTCATTTTAATTTCTCCTAATGATAATCTTCATAATTGACCACATATGCATGGCCATCTTTAAACTCAAAGACGACCCGCGAATTACCACTGACATTCACCGCCCACAATCCAGCACGGTCACCTTTCAACGAGTGTAATCGCCAACCTGGGATATCCATATCTTCAATACAGAGTGCTGTGTGTAAAGCTTGCAATCTCTCCTCTAACCTTGGGGCATGTTGCGGATTTATACCAGCAGTTCCTCCAGTAGTAAAAAAGCGTTTTAATCCTTTATGCTTAAAGCTTTTAATCATAATATATAAAATATCACAACATCTACTGTTGCACAACGGTAAATGTAGCTTTTTCTGTTAAGACCAATTTGTGACTCCCAATCTTCCCGGTTATTTCGCTCTATTAGATAGCGCTTTTTCCAAGGTTATACCGGAATCTGGCGAGTACTACCCCGGAGAGCTTAAAAAAGGATAGCAAACTTTTAGTCAGACCCCTTGATAAAATTTATAGGCGTGGACTACTTTCTGCTTAGGTTTGATTATCGGGTTAAAAATTCCCCAAGACTTTCCCTGTAACTCATGTCCAGAAAAATGTTTATTCTTCAAAAGATTGAAACAGCAGAAATTTACCTAAAGGATATGGGAGCCGAAAAAATGAAGATGGTTTTAAGGACCTGGATTCGAATGTTGATACATTGTTGACACGTCGCCTTTTATGCCGTAGTATATTTACACAATGTTTAAACTTTTGAGGGAAATTGAAATGACAGAACTGGTTATTAAAAAATGGGGCAATAGCTTGGCAGCTAGGATACCAAAAGTAATCGCAGATATGATCCAGCTTGAAAAGGATCAGACCGTTACCATTGAGGCGAAAGAAGGCAGGATTATTATTACCCCGGTCCAGGAGAAAAAAAAATATACTCTTGATGAGCTTCTGAGCCAATGTGACCCTATGGCTGTTTCTTTGGATGCCGAGGACAAGGCATGGTTGAACGACAAGCCTGTAGGAAAGGAATGGTAATGGCTGAAAGAACCGGAAAAAAACAGTATATCCCTGAACGTGGGGATCTTGTCTGGACAGACTTTGACCCAGCAGCTGGTCATGAACAAATGGGACATCGGCTCGCCCTGGTCCTTTCTCCTGCGGTTTTTAATAAAAAAATCCTGCTGGCTCTGGTAGCCCCGGTCACAAGTCGGGTCCGGGGGCATGGTTTTGAAGTCACTCTAACCGGAGAAAAAATTTCTGGTGTTGTCCTCTGCCACCAGGTCAAGACAATTGATTTTATGGAAAGAGGTTTGAAGTTTGCTGAAAAGGCCCCGGCCTCAGTGGTAAGTGAAGCCCTGGCTAAAGTAAGGGCTATTGCAGCGGAATAGGGATTCAAAAATGAAACTTTCAAAGGATGAAAAAGAACTTTTGAAATCAGTTGAAGATAGGTGATGAACAAAATATGATTACAATCCCTACCCCTGAAAAATGATATGTGGGTTTTTTTCCATGGGTAGGGAAGAGGTCAGCGATCTGGAGTGTTGTTGATCAAGGGTTATTTTGTGCCGAAAATTTTATCCCCGGCATCGCCCAGACCCGGCAATATATATCCGATGTCATTGAGACAATCATCCACGCTGGCCACATAAATATCCACATCAGGGTGTTTTTCTTCCACTTTTGCAAGGCCTTCCGGTGCTGCCACTAAAAATAAACCTTTTATCGTTTTGCATCCAGATTCTTTAAGCAAGTCAATAGTGGCGATAAGAGTTCCACCTGTTGCAAGCATTGGGTCAAGAATCAAGGCTATTCTTTTTTCCATGGAGCTGGCTGTTTTGACATAATACTGTACAGGTTTTAAGGTTTCTTCATTCCTGTAAAATCCGACTACGCTGACCTTGGCAGATGGTATAAGATCAAACACACCATCCATCATGCCAAGCCCGGCTCTTAAAATAGGAACAATGGTGATTTTTTTCCCTTTAATTTTTTCAACCTCAACTTCTCCTGCCCAGCCTTGAATTGTTTTTTTCTCAGTGATAAGGCTTTTTGTGGCTTCATAGGTCAAAAGTCGTGCAACTTCACCGGATAAATCCCTGAAGTCTTTTGTGCTGATGTCTTTTTCGCGCATTAATCCTAGTTTATGTTTTATAAGAGGATGATCCTCTACAAATACAGTCATACTGCCTCCTTATAGTATAGTAATTTCCTTGATAAAAATCTGAATAAAAAAATGTTATTAAGAAACTATTAAAATCATTTGGGCTAGTCAAGTAAATAATCTTTGAGAAGTCTTATGTTGAATTATTTTCTATTTTATGCACAATAGAAGGGATGATTCAGGCACCTTATATATCCGTTGCAGTATCCCTTCCAGTTATGAAATCTTACACTTACGAAGTCCCGGATCATCTGCAGGATTTTTGTTCCCCTGGAATGAGGGTGCTGGTACCCTTCGGCAATAGGCGGGTGACAGGATATATCATTTCCGGACAGGAGAGTTGTAAAGGTTTTAAGACAAAAAAGATTCTTGATGTATTGGACGATCATCCATTGTTTCCTGAATCGGAAATATTATTTTTTAAGTGGATTTCAGATTATTATATTCATCCCCTGGGTGATATGATTAAGGCGGCACTTCCAACAGGCCTAGACCAACATGATGTCTCCTGCGTTTTTGTTACACAAAAAGGTCAGGATCAATTGAATGCAGGCAAGCTTACACCCGGAGAAGAACAGGTTGCCCAATTTATATTGCAGCGCAAATCCTGCACGTTGAAACAGGTTTTGAAAAATAGTAAAAATAGTGTGATCAATGCCCTGGTGCGCAAAATGGAAAAAGGGGATTTGATAAATATTTCAGCAGTATTGAAAAAAGATGGTGCCAAGGTAAAAAAAGAGAAATTTATCCTTCAGGGTGATGGTTCTATAACAGACATTGCCATGTCAAAAAAAAGAAAGAAACTTTTATTGCTGGTTAAAGAAGCAAAAGAGATCTCCCTGACCGGATTAAAAGTGCATATCCCAACGGCACCGGCATTGATAAAGCCATTGGTCAAGGCCGGATACATAAAGGTTATTGAACGCCAGGTTTTCAGGGATCCTTTAGGGGATCCTGTTGAGCCTGATACCCCGCCAAAATTGACAAAAGAACAAAGAAAAGCAGTTAAAAGGGTACAGGAAAATTTGGTCAAAGGATTTACGCCTTATCTTTTATCCGGTGTAACGGGCTCAGGCAAGACTGAAGTGTATATGCGGCTTGTAAGCGATGCGGTTGAAAATGGGAAGAGTGCCATAGTGCTTGTGCCGGAAATATCTTTGATTTCCCAGACGGAAAGGCGGTTCAGGGCAAGATTTGGAGAGAAAATAGCAGTTATTCATTCTTCATTAACCAAAGGTGAGCTTATAGATCAGTGGCGTAAAATTGCATTAAAAAAGGTGAACATTGTCATTGGAGCAAGATCTGCAGTTTTTGCACCATTTGAAAATATCGGGCTCATTATTGTGGATGAAGAACATGATACCTCTTACAAGCAGGAAACAGGTTTAAGATATAATGCAAGGGATCTTGCCATAGTCCGGGGAAAAATGAATGCCTGCCCCGTGATTCTGGGGTCAGCCACCCCATCAGTACAGTCCTATCAGAATGTTGTTTTGAAACGATTCGAGGAATTAAAACTTGAAACACGTATCAATCAATATCCATTGCCAAAGATAACCCTTGTGGATTTGAAAAAATTTAAAGATGCCAGAGGGTATGACAGAATCATAACACCACAGCTTTCAAAAGAGATCAGAAATTGTCTGGATAGCGGGCATCAGGCATTGATTTTTTTAAACAGGCGGGGATTTTCAACATTTCCCGTGTGTAGAGATTGCGGAAAATCTTTATCCTGTAAATATTGTGATGTAACCATGACCCTGCATAAAGGGCTAAATGTTTATCAATGTCATTTTTGCGGATATAACAGGCCCGTTAACACCAAATGCCCTTCCTGTAAGTCATCAAAAATAAAACCATTGGGGTTTGGTACTGAAAAAGTTGAATCCATGATGAAAGCCATGTTCCCTGATGCAAGGCTTGCAAGGATGGACCAGGACTCGACAAAGAGGAAAGGGGCCACCATAAAAATATTAAAAAGTATCAGAAACAGGAATGTTGATATTATTGTGGGAACCCAGATGTTAGCAAAAGGCCATGACTTTCCCTCTATTACACTGGTTGGTGTGATCTGTGCAGACCTGTCTCTAAATCTTCCGGATTTCAGGGCAGGGGAGAGAACCTTTCAGGTGCTTGCCCAGGTGGCCGGTCGGGCAGGAAGAGGACAAACCGAAGGCAAAGTGATTATGCAGACCTATAATCCTGACCATTTTATTATTGAAGCCGCTAAAAAACAGGATTTTATGGAGTTTTTTCAAAACGAGGTGCCCTATAGAAAAGCATTGATGTACCCGCCTTTTTCACGAATGATCCAATTGAAAATTTCAGGAACCAACTCTGAAAAAGTAAAAGACTATGCCGCCCTGGTAGCCAGGGTTCTAATATCATTGCTTGAAAAAAAAGAAAAACAAAAGACAATGGTTCAGATTTTGGGGCCCATTGAGGCGTCCATACAGAAAATTTCCTCCCGATTCAGGTGGCAGATACTTGTGAAAAGCCCTTCTTCAGCCCTGGTTAACGGCCTTGTAAAATCCATGATGGACCATCCTAAAATAACACTTAAATCAGGAACCAGGCTGGTTGTGGATGTTGACCCGTATTCTTTAATGTAATGTTATATCCCGATGGCACCTTAAAAGGATATTCAAATTTAAAGATCGGGTTCATCTTAGGATAAATCCTTGATTCAAGGGGTCATCAGGATCAATTAAAAATTCATGTGTGCCCGTAATATAGGCACTGCCCGTTACTTTTGGAATAATGGCATTGTAATTGCCAACTTTTGTTAGTTCAGCAATCCCACATGTAAAACTTGTGTTGATAAGACTGTTAATAACAATATCTTTTCCAGGCTGTATTTTATTTCTTTTATGGAGGATGGCAAGTCTTGCACTGACTCCTGTTCCCGTGGGGCTTCTGTCAACTTCTCCTTCAGCAAATATGCAGCAGTG
>JABIYQ010000093.1 GCA_018702715.1 Desulfobacula sp.
GCCAATACCGAGAGCATCAGCTGTACGTTTTACGCTTGGTTCTTTAGGCTTTATTTTAATTTGATCAAAATACTGCTTCACTGATACTGTTAGCTTTTTTATCTCCGGTGTCAAAGGTTTGCCGCGGCGTGAAATCATAATATATCCTTGTTGTAGTGATTGAAATTATGGATAGATTATCATGTTATATCTGTTTTAGTCAAGTATCAATTCATATGCGATTAACTATAATTCTTGCTCCAATTCTCGAATATCCCTTTAGATTTCTATTGAGATTAAGTTTCCAAATTCATGTAACAATTGCTAATTGGAAAAAGCATATTAAATATCTCATTCAGAAAGAATTGATATCAGAGAAGATTAAATTAAACAATAATTTTTAATTGTAGCCTTTGGGACTGATGATTATCTATAAGAACTTAAATCAGGTTCTTTCCGATAATAATTTTATCAGACAACGGGTGGCCATCAAGTATTGTGTCTTAAACGAACAGTATCGAAAAAAAGCAAACCCGACACCCAAATAAAAAAAGGCTTTCAACAAAATACTGAAAGCCTTTATTATTATGGCGGGAGTGACGAGACTCGAACTCGCGACCTCTTGCGTGACAGGCAAGCGTTCTAACCAAACTGAACTACACCCCCGTAATCTGTATTTTCTGGTGGGCGATGCAGGGCTTGAACCTGCGACTTCAACCTTGTAAGGGTTGCACTCTCCCAGCTGAGTTAATCGCCCGAAAATCAAGCCAGTTTATACCAACAAAAAAAAAACATGTCAAGCAAAATCCATTATAAAAAGTATCAGCAATATTATGGATCACAAATTAATTAGCCCATACTTGCAAGCCTATATAAAAATATGCTATAAATAATTTATGCTTAAGTAACAATTCGATTTTTCATCATAAAAGATTTTACTTTTGCTTTTTAAACTATCGATGACGATCAATTTCTTATTCTTAATTTTATTCGTCATAACTTACATCCGAGGAGTCTTACAATGGAACCTGTGCAAGGATATCTTGAAATTATGGATAAGGGATTTGGATTTTTAAGGGCAATTGAAGAAAACTTCCAGCCCAAACCTGAAAACACCTATGTCCCAAATAGTTTGATAAGAAAACTAAATTTAAAAGAGGGCAGTTTTATTGAAGGTTTTGGAGAACAAAAAGGACAAAGCAATCCAAATCTTGCCCTGATCCGTGTGGAAACGATAAACAAGCTTCCCCTTGATGATTTTATAAATACGCCCTTATTGCAAGATCAGACCAGCATTAATCCTTTTGAACGTTATCACCTTGCGCAAAACAAAGATGATATCATAGGAAAAGCGCTGGATATGGTTGTCCCTCTCGGCATGGGTCAGAGAGGATTGATTATCTCGCCACCCAAATCCGGGAAAACAACCCTATTGAGACATATGGCCAACTCCGTGGTAATGAATCATCCAGATGCAAAAGTTTTTATTCTTTTGGTTGACGAAAGACCTGAGGAAGTGACTGATTTTCAAAGGGGTTTAAAAGATGCTCATGTCCTATATTCTTCAGCAGACCAGCAGACTGGACAGCACATGAGGATGACACGTCTTGCCATGCATACGGCTATCAGATGCGCTGAGATTGGACAAAATTCCGTTGTATTCATTGACTCTTTAACCCGGATGACAAGAGCTTTTAACTCAAATACAGACAGCTTCGGTAAAACCCTGACCGGAGGTCTTGGTGCCAATGCCATGGAGTTTCCAAGAAAAATTTTCGGTGCTGCCCGAAAGCTTGAAAATGGCGGTTCCTTAACCATTGTTGCCACTATTCTTGTGGATACGGGTAGTCGCATGGATGACATTATCTATCAGGAGTTCAAAGGCACGGGCAATATGGATTTATTTCTTTCCCAGGACTGCGCAGAGAACAGAATTTGGCCGGCCATTAATATTAACAAATCCGGCACACGCAAAGAAGACCTTTTAATGGATGAGGATGAACATAAAAAAATGGTTGAAATTCGAAGGGCCCTTGCCACAAAGGGCGAAAAAGATGCCATGAAGGAATTTATATCATATCTTGAGTAAGTTCATATCACAACAGTGCATATTCAAGCACTTTGGACATATTCTCAGCATAAACGATTTCCATTTGCTTTTGAATGGCTTTGGGAATCTCTTTGATATCTTTTTTGTTTTCTATTGAAACAATTACTTTTTTAATACCATTGGCATGGGCAGCCAACAATTTTTCTTTTAAACCTCCCACAGGCAGCACTCTTCCGCGCAATGTAATTTCGCCTGTCATGGCGGTCATTCTTGAAACAGGTTTCCCGGTCAGGACTGAAACAACAGCTGTACACATGGAGATACCTGCCGAAGGACCATCTTTTGGGATTGCACCTTCCGGTACATGAATGTGGATATCAAGTTTTTTATAAAAATCTTCTTTTATCTTTAATTCTTTACTGCGGGACCTGACATAACTTACTGCTGCCTGGGCAGACTCTTTCATGACATCTCCAAGCTTACCCGTTACCAGGACATTCCCCTTGCCGGGCATGGTTACAACCTCTATTGTGAGCAGTTCCCCCCCGGCCTGGGTCCATGCAAGGCCTGTAACAATTCCAGTCTTATCTTCTGTTTCCAGTACACTATCTCTATATGGGGGTTGGCCAAGGTATTTTAAAACCATGGTTGTTGAAATTTTATGCAGTTTCCTAATATTGGTTTGAACGATCTCTTTAGCTATTTTTCTTAACACGGAAGAGACCTCGCGTTCCAGATTTCTTACACCGGCCTCTTTTGTATATTGTTTTATAATGGCATGAATGGCATTTTTTGAAAAAATCGCATCACTCTCAGAAAGACCATTCTCTTTCAATTGTTTTGGTATTAAATACCCCTTGGCAATCTTAAGTTTTTCATACTGGGTATAGCCCGGTATCTGAATAATTTCCATCCTGTCTCTCAATGGTGCAGGAATATCATACAAGCTATTGGCTGTGGTAATAAAAAGGACTTGGGACAGATCATAATCCACTTCAAGATAATGATCATTAAAATTTTTATTCTGTTCCGGGTCC
>JABIYQ010000331.1 GCA_018702715.1 Desulfobacula sp.
GTCCATGGCCATCGCACCTTTTGCTTCAAGCAGTTTTGCCAGGCGAACGATTTCTGCCTCATCCGTAGTGCTCATTTCCAGCCAGATTTTTCCTTTGCTAATGCCTGCTATGACACCATCTTCGCTTTCCATTACCTTAGAACAGGCAGCAGGTGAAGGCAGGCAGGTAATAATCAGATCAACATTTTCTGCTATTTCTTTTGGAGAAGCCCCAGTCGTTGCGCCCTGGTCTATGAATGACTGGACCAGGACGTCATCAAGATCACGCACCATAAGGTCAAATCCATTGCGAAGCAAGCTTCCTGCTAACTTTCCGCCCACATTTCCAAGACCAATAAAACCGATTTTCATTCTTTCACCTCAATCAATAATAATAAAAATATTTATTCCAATAACTGACTATCGGAAACCCAATATCGGAGAGCCGGTCTATTGTCAATAAAAATAGTTGCCTATCCAAAAACAATTTTTAATAACAAATAGTGGCCTTTTTTTAAGGGCACTCATATCTGGAAAATCAGTGATTTTTTAAATCATTATTACTCATGTCTGTGAACAATAAAGTGCCGTCCCTTGATCTTGTTTTTGGAGAGCGCTTTTTCGGCTTTATCCGCCATGGTACGCTCGATGGCAACATAGGAATAAAACTCAAAGCAGTTGATCTTGCCCACGCATCCTCCGTCGATTCCCGCATCCTTGGTCAGAGCACCCAGGATATCTCCAGGCCGAAGCTTGGTTTTTCGCCCACCGTTGATGGAGAAAGTCACCATGGGAGGAGTGGCACTCTCCTGGGTTGCGGGCTCAAGCGTTTTAATGTCTGACACCTCAAAAGCCGTGCCCATAAGGGTGTTTATCTCTTCCAGCCTGAAGCGCTCTTTGGGCGTTATTAGGGAAAACGCCATTCCCTCTTTCCCGGCCCTGCCTGTCCTGCCGATACGGTGGATATACACCTCCGGCTCAAAGGGGAGGTCAAAGTTGATTACTGCACTTAAGCCTGAAATATCAAGACCCCTTGCTGCCACGTCCGTGGCCACCAGAATGGGGGTGCTGCCGTTGGAAAAGCGCACCAATATTTCAGTTCGATCCTTTTGCTCAAGGTCACCATGAATGGCCAGAGATGAAAACCCTTTTGTCTCAAGGAACGTTGAAAGAGACTTGCACTGCAGCTTGGTGTTGCAGAAAATCAGTGCCGATGCAGGCTTATATATATCTAAAATCTGAGCCGCAACAACAGGCTTCCATTCCCACCCTGACTCGTAAAAATATTGGCGAATAACATTTTGTTCGTGTTCAACATCCACGGCCACCCGGTGGGCGTTTCTCTGAAACCGCGTGCTTAAGTCAAGGATCGGCTTTGGAAATGTAGCAGAAAAAAGAAGGGTCTGGTGAGTTTTAGGAACATAACCCATGATCACTTCAATACTGTCGGCAAAACCAATATCCAGCATCCGGTCCGCCTCATCCAGAACAAGGGTGGTGACATGATCAAGATTCATTGTTCCGCGCTTTAAATGCTGTTCAATGCGTCCGGGAGTTCCCACCACAATATGTCCCTGATGCTCAAGAGAGATCTGCTGGGGCAGGAAGGGCACCCCGCCGCAGATGGTTACAATCTTGATATTGTGTTTGAACCGAGCGATGCGCCGCAGCTCTCCGGCAACCTGCTCTGCCAGCTCTCGGGTGGGACACATCACCAGGGCCTGCACCCTGAAGTGCTTCACATTGAGGTTGTGGAGCAAGCCTACGCCAAAGGCTGCAGTCTTCCCGCTCCCTGTCTTGGCCTGGGCCAGCAGATCTTCCCCTTTAAGTACATGGGGCAAACTCCTTGCCTGGACCGGAGTCATCTTCTGGTATCCCAGGGTCTCCAGATTTTTAATCATGGGTTTGGTTAATGGTAAGGCGGTAAAAGCACTCATGAAACCCTTTTTTTATTGAATACAGGCCCTGCAAGGCCTATTATGTTTTTTTATAACACCCAACAGTATATAGCTTATCAATATAGCAGGCGAATCATAGATATACCATCAATATAAATACTAACTAAGGGTATCATTTACGTTTTTCCATGTTATTGAAACCTAAACTATTGCTTTTCAGCGGGTGTGGTTTTTTACGCTCCCTTGCAAAAGTCTTGTTATGGGGCAGGTTATAGTTTTTCAAAACTTCTACAAGCCAGTAGATAGCGGTAGCCATATTCAATAATAGGTTCGTTACTCTGGTTACTAACTTTCCACTTATCATACCTCACAAGTTAATATTAGATGTGGCACCTTCAATTTCATCAAAATAACCGATACTTACAGATAGCCTATCCAGATAACAAATGTAAATGTTTTATAGAATCACAATGACTTTTCCGTTGCCTATAATCCAATTTTATGTATAATCTTTCCTGTTGTATTTTTTAAAGCCAGAAATGATTATCTCCAATTATGTTGCGACTTTTACTCCGCCTGATCCCGCAGACCCTGCTCCTTATTTTTAAAATAATACCTCGCCAGGCCTTTCGTATAGACTTATCATAGATCTGAGGAGGTACCAGGCTTATGAAAAAGAAAATACAGAGACGCAGGTGCAAACACTGTGATGATTTATTAAAGCCGGACGCTTGTTTTAAAAAAAATACCGATAACCCGTGCCGGACCCTTTAGGATAAGTCTATGCCTGACGTGCTTTTGAGCAACCGGCGGGATAATAAATTTTTCTAAAAATATCCATTTAGGGAATTTGGCAATGTCGCCATTTTCCCTAAATGGTCAAATACTACCCGGTGCGTTTGCGGCCTTGTGTCAGACGTTGATTCAAAAACCCCCGGGAATATTGCCAATAATCCGGAGTCTGGTGATATGAAATAGCAATATAAACAGATACAGATCTCACTTAACTTTGTCTCCAAACAAGTTGAATCGCCAAGCTCAAATTGGATTAAACTTTTGTATGTATAAAATTGATCCAGAACTTTACTTTCATAAAAACTCCTGATATTGATTTTTTATCCAGTTTTTTTTGCTTCACTGACTGGATATCATTACTAATTTGATGTTTAACAGATATTTACAATGACTTGTTATGTGCAAGAGAGGATCACTATGATTAAGAAAATTATCGTTATAGGGCTTCTATCGTTAGTATTCGCCTTTAATTCATATGCTCAAGATAGCTATCGAATCGACCAGCTGGAAAAAGAAATCCAGGAGTTAAAACTTCGGATATCGAAAATAGAGTCATTACTAAGCAATCCAAGCTCGGCACAAAAAATAGTGCCTTCGGGCGGGGGTTGGAAATATATTGCTAACTGGAGAAAACTATCCACGGATATGAATACGAGCGATGTGAGAAAAATACTTGGAGAGCCATACCGGGTAGACGGTGGCCGTTTAGCATATTGGTATTATAAGAATGATGGAAGAGTAATTTTTTTAGAAGGAAAAGTTCACAGATGGACAGAACCGGGACAGTAGCACATAACAAGCGCATCCAGTCGACGCCAAAAAACGACTCGGCTGATGCTATTAGATTCAGTTTTATATATAAATAGCATCCGATTTATAGATGACATTCATTCAACTTTTTAGGATATTTGCAGGATCTTAAGAATGCACATCCCTGGACCGGACAAAATTGATCAGCGTCAGTTATAATACGCAGGAAAAAAATAATTGTCGTTGATCAC
>JABIYQ010000261.1 GCA_018702715.1 Desulfobacula sp.
CTTGCATCTCGTTTTTCCATGGGGAAGAGTATAACATATTAAGGAATAAATTGCGAGTATTTTTTTGCCGGGTTAATATTATTCAAAACTCTCCATTGTTGATTACACCGTAAAAATTGACATCTCTTTGCCGACCATCTTCGGCAATTGCAATAGCTATGTAATTTTTGTGGACATCCAATCCAATATACTTTATTATTTTCTTCATGACCTGCTTCCCTTTTGGTTATGGCGCTGAATTGCAGCCTTGTTGCATTTTAATCCATGTTTTGCAAAAAAGGCAGGTCATATTTCAGTTACGTGTCAACCATAATATCTCAGAAAGACCCTGATGATAAGTTTGATATCGAATGAATCAACCGGCTTATGCCGGTATTGCTGGACTTTCAGTCCGCGAATTTAAACCCACCGGCTTGTAGCCGGTGGTTGTTTAGTTTTAATTATAGCAGTATTCAACATGACAATAATTGTAAAACAGATGCCGAAAAAAGATTCTTTTTTGTACGAAGATAAATATTTAATACAAAGAGTATGCATTGTATTAGTTTGCATACTAACCACTTTAATTCTTCTTCAAAGTGTTACAGGCACCAATTCCACCCCAATTCTGCAGCCCTTAAGAAGTTTCCCAAAGCAGATAGGCACATGGACACTGCAAAACACCCGCCAGTCAAGTGAAGGAGTGATAGACCTGCTTGGTGTCAACGATTATATAGATTACACTTATCAGGACAATAATGGCAATATAATAAATTTCTATGTCGGCTTTTACGAATCAGTTGGAACAACCGGCAGTTATCATTCCCCGAAAAACTGTCTTCCAGGCGGCGGCTGGGGCATTGATAGCACAAAAACCATAAAAATAGACCAGGTCAATGTTTCTGAAATGATAATCAGAAACGGTAGCCAGTATCAGGTAGTCCTCTACTGGTTTCAGAACCGAGGCCGCATCATAGCTTCTGAATACTTGGAAAAAATATACCTTGTCCTTGATGCCCTGTTCATGAAACGCAGAGACGGTTCTTTTGTAAGACTTATGGTTCAAACACCCCACTCCAGTATAGATAAGGCAGAAATCCTGTTAAAAAACTTTGCTCAACTGTCCATGACCCAGCTTGATAACTATCTGCCTGGTAAAAATATTAAGAGAAACTAAAAATTAAAAATTCAAAACAAATAAGCTTTACATTAATTGCAATCACCCTGATACCCCTGTACTACCAGGTGTTTATAGACCTGATCAATGACTGGTCAAGCAACGATAACTATTCTCATGGCTATTTTATACCCTTTATAAGCATATACATGATATATTCAATACGCTCAGAACTCTCAAACATAAAAATCAAACCCCAAAACTTAGGACTGTTATTATTAATTACAGGCCTTGCCCAACTGTTAATCGGCAAAATTGGATCAGAATTTTTTGTCCAGAGGACCTCAATAGTTACTGTCCTTTTTGGTCTCACACTGTTTTTTGGGGGATTATCTCTTACAAAAAAAATGCTGATTCCCATATTTTACTTGATTTTAATGATCCCCCTGCCGGCAATTATATGGAACAGGATAGCCTTTCCCATGCAGCTCTTTTCCTCAGCCTTAACAGAAAAAGTAATTCAACTCACAGGCATTGCAGTGTTCCGGGAAGGTAACATTCTACACCTTGCCCAGACTACCCTTGAAGTTGTTGATGCCTGCTCAGGCCTTCGTTCCCTGACCATCATGTTTGCCCTAAGCGCAGTAATAGCATGGTTTGCAACCTGTTCAACAAAAAAAAAATGGATAATTTTTGCCACCGCAGCTCCAATTGCAGTCCTGCTGAACATAACACGATTGACCTTCACAGCAATGCTCGCCTCGAAATACGGTAGTGATGTTGCTCAAGGATTTTTGCATGAATTTTCAGGCCTTGTAACCTTTGCTTTGGGATTGACAGTGCTTGTAATAATAAGTAAAATTTTGAGTGCGGTTAACCCCGATTTCTAGACCACTTGCTTAAGTGGAATCAGCGTCCTGAGCATGCTAAGAAAGGACATCTGAAAACGACACGTAAAAGAAAACCAGAGTTTTGCACAACTCAACAACGAGAATGCTAACTTATTAAAAATGCAATTAACCTCCAAGAAAATTACTACTCTTTGAGACCTTTGCGAGAAGAGGATACAACCCGGATTATAACATTTTGACCAAAGATTTTAAAAATCAGGACTCAAGCGAGCCTAATATAATTCAAATCGAACCTTTTTTAAGGGGTAACCCACTGATAAGCAGCCAGGTTTTACCTCCAAATGAGGGTTTTTGTCCTAATTTTGCTCTCCAGACCCAGACACACCTATCCACTTATACCGGAATAACTTCAAGGATTTTGGCACCCTTTTTCAAATTAAAAGCAAACTGCCTGAACATGATATCAATAACATTAGTCATCATTTTCGGGAACCGTTCTCTGTTACCATTGTCATGCAGATGGCTGATACCGAAATGCTGTTCAATTATATATCTGTATTTTGAAATAAGTCATCTCCATGATCAAGGCCAAAGAGCAAGGTTTGCAACCATTGCCAAGAACAACATAGATATCTGGTTCAGACAGGTGCTTACAATATCAGGAGAGGTTTTACCCTCACAAAAAGATTTTCTACAGCGTAAAAAAGAAAAAGAACACAATAATTGCGCCGGAAGCTTAAAACAACCTAATAACTATCAAACCGTATAAAAAAATAGTGATTATATCAGTTGTTTTGAACTCAATTGAGTAAAAAAACTACTTATTTTCATATTTTTGAGATAGTTCACTTTAAAGAAATAAAAATAAAAGAATCAACTGATTACAAAATTGATGCAAATTTTAGAAAAAAGGGATTATTCAAAGGCCTCAAATTGTATTCGTGCAAAGCTCTCATAAAAATGAGTAGTCGTTCAAAGACCTCAGATGTTGATAGGAAATAAAACTTAATATGCGTGTACTTGTAATTGATGAAGAATTACCGTTTCCGGTTAACACTGGAAAGAGGCTCAGAACCTTCAATTTGCTAAAATTTTTGGCTCCAAATCATGAAATTACATTTATGTGCAGGCAGCCTGACGGAAATAATACTGTCAATTGTGATGCATTCGAAAAACTTGGAATAAATGTAATCACTGTTCCCCACCCGATTCTTAAGAAAGAAGGACTTAAGTTTTATCTATCGTTATTTGCCAATCTCTTTTCTGTCTATCCCTATTCGGTGAGTAGTCACTATTCGGGCATGATCGTGGAAGCCATCAAGACAGAAGTGAATAAAAAATGCTACGATCTCATTCATTGTGAGTGGACCCCTTACGCTATCAATCTTAAACAGTTTGTGAAGATACCCATTGTTCTGAATGCACACAATGTAGAGGCGATGATTTGGAAACGGAATGTAGAAGTTGCGAAAAACCCAGTATTAAAGGCTTATGTTTGGTTGCAATGGAAAAAAATGGTTCGTTTCGAACGAAAGGCATTCGTGCAGTTCAAAGGAATCGCCACTGTTTCAGAACCGGATAAAGCGGTTATATCAAAAACTTTTTCTCCTGAAAAAATTATGGTTATCGAAAACGGTGTCGATGTAAATTATTTTCAATCATCAAATAATTCAATGCAGCCTTTGTCATTGGTTTTTACAGGATCCATGGATTGGAGGCCCAACGTAGATGCTATGATCTATTTTCTGGATTGCATCTGGCCGCTTCTCGTGGAAAAATGTCCAGAAGTCAGGTTGACCATTGTAGGACGCAATCCCATGCCGGCCCTTAAAATGCGCGTGGCTGGTGAAAACAATGTGAAATTGACTGGAACGGTTGATGATGTCCGGCCTTTTATTAGCCAGGCGGCCGTTTATATAGTCCCACTTCGAGTGGGAGGGGGATCACGGTTGAAAATACTTGAAGCGCTTTCAATGAAAAAAGCTGTAGTTTCAACAACAATTGGCGCTGAAGGATTGGATCTTTCTCCGGAAAAGGATATCGTAATTGCAGACAGCCCAGAGGATTTTGCACACCAAATTGTAGCTTTATTTGCCGACGAGGTGCTATGCCGAGAACTTGCAATGACCGGCCAGAAAACCATTTTAAAATCGTACCAGTGGCATAACATTGCTAAAAAACTGGACCGTCTTTGGCGTGAGGCTGTTAAGTGAAGCCTACTGTCATACACATTCGCGCCAGTAACTTTTTCGGAGGACCTGAACGACAGATCATAAATCATATAAATGCCAGTAAAAAATTTCGTCATCTGCTAGTTACTTTCCTTGAGGGTCACTCATCTAATGAGCTATATGAAAGGGCGGTTAAAGCTGGTGTTTATACCCGATTGATTCGAGCTCGAAATGCCTTCGATCCAACAATAATTATGTCTATGCGGCATATTTTCAAGGATCAAAAACCACATGTGATTTGCTCCCATGGTTACAAACCTAGTGTCATAGCTCTTTTGGCTAAGGTCGGATTGGGCATACCACTGATTATTTTTTCAAGAGGCCACACCAATGAAAATTTTAAGGTTCCCTATGTGTCAGGGTAGTTGTCGCCTCAATTGAACAAAAAAGTTTACAATTTGATA
>JABIYQ010000333.1 GCA_018702715.1 Desulfobacula sp.
AAAAGATCACTGGCAGACATGCATGCAGGGCCACGCTGCCTGCAATATGGTTCCGGTCATCGCTTCGAACCGGATTGGAACCGAAACTTTTGACAATTCCCACATCAATTTTTACGGCTCATCATTTATCACGGACAATAAGGGACAGGTCATTTCCCAGGCCAGCCGGTCAGATGAATCTGTCATCACAGCATCATTTGACCTTGAACAACACCGGCTGGAAAGAGCTGCATGGGGCCTTTTCAGGGATAGACGACCCTCCCAGTACAGTCCCCTTCTCACAAACGACGGCAGATATAAATAAAATGGCAGACAATCAATCATCAAAGGATAATCAGAACATTGTCGATCATGGAAGGCCTTCGAAAGCCAGCTTATAGGAAAGGAACTATTACAAATGACGTCAGATACAAATCTTCTTGGGTGTCGGTTCGATTTTTCAAAAAAAGTGGCTATCGTAACCGGAGGCAGTTCCGGTATAGGCTATGAAACGGCACGTATGCTTCTTGCCGGTGGCGCCAAAGTCCTTCTGACTGGACGAGATGAAATCAAAGGGGAAAATGCTGTCAGGCAATTGGGGGAACCAGGTCAAAAATTAAATTTTCTTAAGGCAGATGTATCACAACCAGCCCAATGTAAAAAAATTATCAGTTCAGCTATTGAACTATATGGCAAAATTGATATTGTCGTTAATAACGCCGGGGTCTTCAATGCGAATCCCATAGAAAACGTTACAGAAAAAGAATTTGACTGGATGATAAATACTAACCTTAAGGGCCCTTTTTTTGTATGTAAGTATGCAGTTCCTTTTCTCAAAGAAAATAAGGGAGGATCCATCATTAATGTTTCATCTGATGCAGGTCTTCAAGGAAATAGATTGTCATCAGTTTATTGTGCCTCAAAAGGAGGCTTGACCATTTTTTCAAAAGCTTTGGCATTAGATTTAGCTTCCTATGGGATTCGCGTCAATTGTGTCTGCCCCGGTGATATTGCAACCCCGATGCTTGATAAGGATCTTAAGACAAGAAGCGATCCAGAAAAGTATTTGGAAACTCTAACAGGATCGTATCCTGTTGGGCGATTAGGACGACCTGAAGAAGTGGCATCGGTAATTTGTTTTTTAGCATCCGGCATATCTGATTTTGTGACAGGTGCTAGCTGGTCGGTTGACGGCGGGATAACAGCGGGATGAAAGATGATTTGACTGTTCCTTGTCAAAATCAGATACATTTGCATGTAATATCGAATTTAAGAATACGCTGGCGAGCCTAATAGTAAACTTATCATAATTCAAGAAACAGTAACTGAAACAATTCTGAAAGCTATTGATCATACATTTTTGATCATCACTTTACAGTACTTTTAAATACTGATATGAATTTATTATAATGATACTAACAGACATAAAAACCCATGCCTCAGCTTTTGGTGTAGCTGCGTGTGTTGGTCTATTACTTTACTTGCTTTTACCAAATGACAATGGTCAAAATAAAACCGAACAAAATATGGTTTCCGCTCCCGGTATTGTTCAAGAAGGCGGAAGTGAATCTTTGACACCATTTGAGATAATAGGCAAATTAAAAGCTATAGCTACACCATCATTGCGTGAGAAAGCGGCTCAAGGTTATGTTGGTAGTGAAGCAAAATGGACTCTGTATCTCAAAAATATAATTAATCAGAAAGAAAATGATGTTCATGTAGTATTCACAGATACTATGGATCTCCCTCATAATACGCTCGTAACTTGTGTAGTTTCTTTAAATGACAACAAGATCTTAAAAGTAATAGAAGAAGGAATGTTAGTCAATGTATTAGGACAGATTTCCAAAATAGCCCCAAACAATGATTCAATCGAGTTAGAAAACGTTATTTTAAAAACTCCGACCAAATAATGGATTTACAACCTTTTTATATTAGGGACTTAGTTTAGTTAGTTAAGTAAGAGGACCAACTTTGAACTTAAGATCACTTGCATGGACCCAGCCCAACGCAGGCAATAAATCTTTAAAATTTAGAATTATTTGATATTCAGAAAAGGCTAAATTTTTTGTTCCACATTTTTAAAACACGGTATACAAAAGCTTTTACCATCAAACAAGCGGATGCGCGACTCCATGGTCATTTCATGGCAGGCATCACATGGAATGCTTTTTAATATCCGGGCAGGTCTTACGGGCGGTACTGTTACCTCTTCTGTTGAAAAAAGATCGCTTAAGTCCGCTTCCAATAATCGTTTGATCCGATTGTCCCTGTCGCTTTCATCCCTTGCAAAATCATTATTGAATACGGCTCGAAACCCTTTTTGCATATCCCTGTCATAAAAGGTAAAGGCTGATTTGCCGTAATCTCTGTGGATCAGATTTCCTTTGCCAAAGGAACACCCCGTCAAAAACTGGATGGCATCCACACCGCACATGTCAGTTTCAGAAACACATACAGGATTTTCTGCATTCTGAATATCCATTTTTTCCATTGCAAGTTCCGATGCCCTGATTCCTATGGTCAATCCCGGGCAGCTGTGACCGTGGAATGCAATGGTATCGTCAATCAACTCTTTTTTTAATGAGCAGGTCATGTTTGAAACTCCTTTATTATTTAAGCTTTTTACGGATATATGAAACCAATGCCGCAACCACGCACAGACAAAAGGCCAGCACCCCGACCACCATCCAGGTAACCCAGGTGCCGTTCCTTACAAGGTGGTAAGGATTCCATGACGGTTCTGCCATTATCCGGCCCAGTTTTTTATTGTACGTTAAGGGAAAATCGGGGATGGCATCATTATTCGTATCTTTAAAGCTGTCGATGAATTCAAAGGGCATCTTCCATTCCTTGAGTTCCTGTATACCGTCACGGGTCAAATCGGAATCAATCACAGCAGAAGAGAGATGTTCAATGGGCTTACCCTCTTTATCCTTGGGAATAATTTCCAGAATATCATAGGTATAGCCGCCAATGATCTTTAAAAAAGTGGAATTGTAAATATCGGCCGTTACCCGGATCAGTTTTTTGTTTGACCTGGAAAAGTCCAGTTTTTTATATCCATTTTCCTCATCACCGGTCCAGATATCCGTGACCCTGTCAAACATGATGCGGTTTGGATTATAGGCGACTTTTGCACCGGCCAGTTGCAGAAAATAATCAGAACCCTTTGCAGGATAGATGCTGGTCAGTATTTCACACCCTTTTTTCAGTTCCGAAGCCGTTATGTAAAAAGAGATCAAAGGATACCCCAGACTGCCGTCCAGGCCGATGCCAAGGGGAACAGCCCTGAAAAGATCGCAGGCCTGGATGTTACCGGTTTTTCCCTTTAAAATATCGTCCCGGATTACCCCGTTTGATATGATGGCTACATCTGCAAATGGATCAAAACCCTTTGAATACTTCTTGATGCCGGTGCGTATGGCATCGGCCAGAAAATTTCCCAAAGAAGATTCTTCAGCTTTAATGTTCAAGTCAAAATCTGTATGTGCCACTATCTTTCTAAAGGATAATCCATGGATATTTAAAAATTCTGTATCGATTTTTTTTTCATATCCCTGGATGATAGATGAAATTTCATCATCGCCGGGAATGCTGTCATTGATGGGAATGGCTTTATAGTCTGTCATTTCTAACTTTCCATCTTCAAGGGCAAGACTGATATGGCCTAGCTGTTTGCCATATTCCCAGGTCTGAACAATCAGGGTGTTGTTTACCCGAATCGGGGCTTCCATCTTTGTATGGGTATGACCACTGATGATCACATCAATACCATCCACATTTTGTGCCAGCAGTTCATCTTCGGATTTTTCACTATTTTTGTTCAGGCCGCTATGGGACAGGCAGATGATGATATCGGCCTTGCCTTTGAGGGCCGCTACCATTTTCTTTGCAGCAGCGATGGGATCTCCAAAAGAGACGGGTTTTGAAAACGGGGCTTTTTCAGCGGCATCCATGCCCATAAGTCCGAATATTCCGAATTTTATGCCATTTTTTTCCAGGATAATATGGGTCTTGATAAATCCTTTGGAAAAGGACTGTTCAAGTGAATTATCCTTAGGACTTTCCTGGCTGAAAATCATGTTTGAAATCAGAATGGCAGGCAGTCTGTTTTGTTTCTGGGCCGTGTTCAGTATCTGCGCAAGACCCTCGGGCTTCAGGTCAAATTCATGATTTCCCAGGGTAACTGCGTCATATCCCATTTTGCCCATGAGATCCAGTTCAAAGGCTTTTTCCCTGGACAGCATATGAAAAAAAGAGCCCATGAGAAAGTCTCCCCCGTCAAGGACCAGGACGGGTCCATCGCTCTGATCTTTTATCTTTTTAATCATTGTGGCGATTCTGGCGTATCCGCCAATGGTTTCATCGTCTGAAAGGGTCTGGGGGGTATAATCTTTGTTGGGCGAAAATCCCAGGAAATGGGAGTGAAGATCATTTGTATGGAGAATGCTTATTTCGTTTTTAGCTGCATTTGCAGTATTCAGGCAGATGAGGACGCTCAATAGTATTACAAAGTATTTAATAAAATTAGTCATGGCCGACTCCTTTATCATCAATGGAAAATTTGATTCATGCTATCATAATTTTAGTAAT
>JABIYQ010000216.1 GCA_018702715.1 Desulfobacula sp.
CTTGTCATCAATAAAAAAAGGCTTCCAACTGAAAGCCCATTTAATCTGACATTTTGATACTTTTAGTCAATAGATTTTGAAAATTATACCCCTTTTCTGTTTATTTTATCGCGGTGATTAACAAGCCTCGTCAATTTTGAGTTCTCAACAGGAGCTGTAATACCATATTTTTCCGATAGGTCTTTTACCATATCAAAAAACCAGGCACCTGCCTCTGGTGCTACTATTATTTTTTCAATAAAGCTATTAATTGCAATTGGAAGTCGCATTGGAGATGGCGTTTTATTATTGTCACGAGTAATTACAATCCGAACTTCATTTTCAAAAGAATACGCTTCATGTTTGAGGCCAAATGTTTCAGGACTTAAAGAATAAACTCCATCAGGCAAAATTCCTGAATGATCGATGTAAATAACATCTTTAAGCGCCACACTTGAGATGTTTTTCCAGGAAATCGCACTTTGAACAATTTTATTGAGGGTTGTCATTACAGCCACAGATTGTTTAGATCCACCGTATATTTTCCACAAGGCCATATTATCGGCTGTGCCTTTTGTCCAACAACTAATATTCGTTCTAATTTTGTTTAAATATTCTCTTTCTTGAATAGGCAAATTGCCATATGCAGCTACAACTTCTGGATCATTTAAGAAAGAATCTCGTATTGATTCAGGAAGTGTGCCTTCTAACTGGTCATTGAAGTCTACTGCTGAAGTTAAATAGAGTTTACCCGTTCTAATCATATCAATGAACTTTGGAAGATCCATATATCGCATCAAAAGAAGATCTTCTTTCAAGGTGACATCACATGATATATGATTTTTTTTTAATCTCATATCGTTAATTTTTTCCAAGCCAACAACTAATTTTACAGATCTGTTTATCTCGTAAACTTTGAATATTATCCGGCCAAATGAGCTAAAAATCTGGGTTAGGAATTTCGTATCAATATTTCTAATGCATGTAAAGTCATTTCGACAGATCAGCTTTTGTAAAAATATAATTGATTCAGGAAAGACCTTCCATTAATCTTAATTGAAGACAAAATATAACCCTGTTTAGAAAGTTGAATGGCATTTTTCAGATATCAAGTTTAAATCAATTCTTTTAGTGTAGTAAATAGTAATCTGTAGTACCAATCCAACCCAGTACTTCCCTCTCCCTGTACCAAACCTCCTCCTTATCCATAGCCTCGAACGAGTACCAACTCCCATAGCTGATTCAGTATCAAAAAAAGATTGAAACAAGTGCCGTGTTTTGCAGTGCCGAGATGCATGGTCTATTTGAGATGGCATTTCTTTGGTTTTAGGTTTTAGTGGAGATGGTGATGCTTTGGTTTTAGGTTTTAGGTGAGTTGATACTACACTGATTTTATATACTATTTTTACTATCTATGGGTGAACATCATTGCCATGCCGGTTCATAAATCCATCATGGTCGATCTTATCAAATCCAACCTCCATATATTATTTTCGTTAAGATGCCTCTGATCCAGACCACATCTTGGTCGTAAAATTCAAATCCCATAAATTAATCGCCTTGGGGTACCTATCAGTGAAAGGCATATTCGTTTTTCATTTGATACATTATAGCCCCCCCCCTTGCTCTATTTCCAGGTTCCTGAATCAAAAAGACAGGGCTTTGGAAGATAGAGCATCAACCATTTTAACCACAATTTCATAAGCCTTTTTTATCCCCCCCTCACTTAATCAAAAGGAGATATCATGAACAAGAAAAGGGTTTTAATTCGTACAGCCATGTCCATTGGGTTTTATCCGGTCACTGACAATACCCAAACCTTTATTCAGATCCCATGCCCATCGTGTAACAGACAGATGTTGGTGTTCCATCAGCCCCGGTTCAAACAGGAGAGGCTTTTCGCTTGTATCTGTGATTATCGGTGCCGTGTAGCAGAAAAAGAATATGAAGCCATAACAGGAAGATGCTTTATTTGCGGGAAGAGAAATTGTTGCGCCAGGGACCACCGTTTTATCGGAATTATACCAGCAGGTATGGGCCTGTAATTCAAATAACATTTTACGGAGCCATTATGAGACTGTCCTTTTTGCAAAGGCGGTCTTTTTTATTTTTAAGAACCTTAATCATAAAGGAGATTTAACATGGAACATGTATCAAAAACAGCCATTTTGAAGCGTTATTCACAGCCACCTGGGGACCCTCCAGACAATGACAAACAGAGCCCATCTGGTGGTATATCAGTGTTCCCATTCAGCCCTCTGGATTTGCCCTCTGAAACGTTCGAGAATGCCATTAAAAGGCGTGAACAGAACCACAAGAGGCTTATCCATTGGATTAAAAACAACCTTCAACCAGACGTTCATTATGGGCGTATTCACGTTTTTGAGCAATGCAAATATGCCAGAGCAGGTGTACCCCACCGATGCCGTGATTTTTCCCATATGTCTATGATAACGCTGTGGAAAGCAGGAGCGGAAAAGATTTTGAGTGTCCTGGGATTGTCTGTCCATTTCCCGAACCTTCACAAATACGAGGAAGCCGCTGTTTTTAGACAGGAAATATCAACCATCATTTTACGGTGTGAGTTGAAGACCCTGAACGGTAAAGTGGCGGCGGAGGGTTCCGGTGCCAGACATATCAAACAGGATAACTGGAACTTGAACACCAGCATCAAGATGGCTTGTAAAAGTGCAATGATTGGCGCAACCATTAGGGTGGCAGGTCTTACCGGTGCCTTCATTAGAACCCATCGCCGTACTTTAACCAAGATGTCAGGTTGTAATAAAAACAGTGTGCCTGCCATGTCAGATTGTCATAATTACAACCTTCCTCCTGGGGTATCTCGCACTGGCAGTTATCACGAAGACAAACCCATAAGCCAGAAGCAAAAGAACCTGATTCAGAAAATAGCAGGTAGAAAAGGAATGACCATAGAAGGCTTGGAAAAACAGGTTAATAACCAATTTAACAAGGATTTAACCGGTCTTGATAGAGTTGAAGCATCAAAATTTATCCAGCACTTAAACGGCTGAAAACCAGCCACAAACAAAGGAGAAAAATCATGTTTTTCAAACCAGCAGCAGCACAATTAGCGATCATTCCCAGACTTTACCAAACCGAAGAAGTGCCATTGAAAGATAAGCTTGTTTATCTGCACTTTTCATTTCCCACTGGATCGGATTGGTGGGCATATGAATTTAATGGCAATGATATCTTTTTTGGCTATGTCATTTTGAACAACGATACAGATATGAGTGAAGCCGGCTACTTTAATTTGTCAGATTTAGCTGATATCAGAATTCATGGATATCTTGAAATTGAATGCGATCAGTATTGGCAGATCCGCCCTGCCAACCAAGTGGAGAAAATCTGCATTGCTCAAGGATGGACCCTGCCTGATCCTTCAGCCACTGTAGAAATCGTGTGCCCTAACTGCAAGAAAATCATTCTGTCTGAATCAGATAGCAATGAGATCCAGTGCAGTGAATGTAAAATCATCATTCCACACCGGCATATCAATTCAACTACTCCAGGAGGTCTCTATCATGGCTTATACTCCTGAACTTGACCAACACCACAGCGCTCTCTTACGGCGGATTGCGTGGGGGTGCCAGATGCCAATGACCAAAACAATGGCGAGTATTTTTGATCACCTTGGAGCAACATTAGACAAGGGTAAAATTTGTGATGCCTGCAAAGATAAATCTTTTTGCGGGCATTGTGATTTTTACCTGGAAGGAGTGACCAATGCATAGAATAGATAATTACAGCATCGGTAAGGAATCGTTTGAAGATATGCTTCACGCCAAAAGGTTCAATCCATGCCTTGAAATCACATTCAGAGATAAATCAGGCCAGCATACACAAAAACTTTCTGCGGGTGATAGTGATGTTCTGGATGTCTATCGGGAAGGCCTGGAAACGTATGTTTTATCCACAAACTCTCGGCTTGCTTATATCGGTCTTGAAATTTTTGAAAGTGCCGGAAAAATTGGTGAAGTTTTTATAGAAGCATGCCGGATTAAAAAGGCTCTGGGAAGAGAATATTTGGCCCCTTTTAACGCCATCAAACGGTTAAGGGATCATATCATGTAAACTTGGCATACAACCCGTATTTCAATCAAATGACACCTTCCTATGATGATCCAGTGAAGGTTTTATATTTTTCTAAAACAGGAGACTTAAATAATGGAAAATCATTCAAGCAGTTCAGAAAATACAAAGAAAATAACCAGGTTTTGGGATGACCTTAAATCCGGGCATTTTGCGTCTATGATCAAGGAATCCAGTAAGGGCAATGCTTTATCA
>JABIYQ010000447.1 GCA_018702715.1 Desulfobacula sp.
GTGGGCATCAATTTAATTGTTGACTGGTTCTTGCATTTATCAAGTGGTCTGCACGAATAGAAAGGAAGATAAGTTGAACAATTTGCTGGAAATAAAAAATTTATATCTCGAAGCCTATTATGAAGAAAAATGGCAGCCCATAGTCCATGACATCAGCCTGAATTTGAAAAGAGGAGAAGTGCTTGGCCTCATTGGTGAATCCGGTGCCGGAAAATCCACTATCGGCCTGGCGGCCATGGGGTATGCCCGACAGGGATGCAGAATCGCATCCGGATCCATAAATCTTGACGGCGTAGAAATGTTTAATGCATCAGAAAAACAATTAAGAAAGGTAAGGGGATCAAAAATATCTTATGTGGCCCAGAGCGCGGCAGCTTCTTTTAATCCGGCCCATCGTGTTATCAAACAATATGCAGAAGCGCCTGTCCAGCATGGATTGATGAGTACGGCCAAAGCCGAAAAAGAAGCCATTGAACTTTATGAACGTCTGTTTTTACCCAGCCCGGACAAAATTGGCTACCGTTATCCCCATGAACTTTCAGGAGGTCAGCTTCAAAGGGCAATGGTTGCAATGGCCATGTCCTGCAAACCAGATATCATTGTGTTTGACGAGCCCACAACGGCACTGGATGTGACCACCCAGATCGAAGTATTGGCAGCTGTTAAAGAAATCACTGAAAAGATGAATAAAGCGGCTCTGTATATCACCCATGATCTGGCTGTTGTGGCCCAGGTCGCCCATAGAATCATGGTATTGAGAAACGGCAGGCTTGTTGAACTCAATGAAACAAGACAATTGATCGATAACCCCAAAGAAGAATACACCCGGAAATTGTTGAATGTCAGATCTTTGAGGGAAAACAAAACCATTCTTGATAAAATGGACGTCATCCTGGATATCAAAGATGTGGCCGCAACTTATACAGGAGATAAAAATGTAGTTGAGGATATAGATCTGACGGTAAGAAAAGGCAGAACGGTTGCCCTGGTCGGAGAATCAGGCAGTGGGAAAAGCACGGTGGCAAAAATTATTACAGGCCTTCTTCCTGCCAATAATGGCTCCATAAAGTTTTTGGGAAAAGAACTTCCCAGAAAATTAAAAGACAGGGTAAAAGATGACTTGAGAAAAATGCAGATGATATATCAAATGCCTGATACGGCATTAAATCCAAAACAGACCGTCAGAAAAGTAATTGGCAGACCCCTTGAATTTTATTTTGGGATACGGGGAAAAGAGGCTGAAGAGCAGATCAGACAACTCTTGGTGGATATCGAACTTGACCCGGATCACTATATCGGTCGTTTGACCACAGAGCTTTCCGGTGGTGAAAAACAGAGGATCTGTATCGCCAGAGCATTGGCTGCTAAGCCTGACTTAATCATTTGTGATGAAGTCACATCTGCCCTGGATCAATTGGTGGCAGAAGGAATCCTGGATCTTTTGCAGGATCTGCAGAACAAAACAAACATGTCTTATTTGTTTATTACACATGATCTGGCCACAGTCAAAGCCATTGCAGATAAGATTGTTATTATGCTCCAAGGCAAAATTGTTGAACAAGGGGAAAAAAAGGAGATCCTTACCCCGCCTCACCATGAGTATACGGATAAACTGTTGGCATCAGTTCCTGAAATGGATCCGGATTGGCTGGACAACCTTTTGGAACAGCGTGCCTCAACATTTATTTAATTTAATAATGCAACATTTAATAATGCAATAAGGAGGACTAAAAACATGTCAGAACTATCACGGTTAACTAAGATGTTTGAACAAAACAAAATTAGTAGAAGGCAGTTTATGACCCAGGTTTCAGCACTTGGCCTGATGGCAGCTGTTTCCCCTGCTTTGCTCTCAGGTACAGCCCATGCTTCAGTCCCTAAAAAGGGCGGACGTCTGACACTCGGTTGTACGGGCGGGTCAACTACGGATTCCATGGATCCTGGAACACTGACTTCGAACATGAACCAGAACCTTAACTGGCAGATCAGAAACAATCTTGTGGAAATCGACCACAATTTTAATGCCATACCTGAACTTGCTGAATCATGGGGCGCCTCTGCAGATGCAAAAAAATGGACCTTTAAGTTGCGCAAAGGTATCGAGTTTCATAATGGCAAAACCTTGACCGCAGAAGATGTGATCTATACCTATAACCACCATCTTAAAAAAGAATCTAAATCAGCAGCTAAAGCATATCTAAAAAGTATTGAAAGTATGAAAGCCAATGGAAAGTATGAAGTTGTTTTTGAACTTTCCGGAGGCAGTGCTGATTTCCCGTTTATCCTTGGTGATTACCACTTGACGATTTGTCCGGCCGGAACGACAGGTCAGGAATGGGAAAAGGGCATCGGTACAGGCGGTTATGTCCTGGAAAATTGGGAACCCGGTGTCAGGGCTTTTGCAAAACGCAATCCAAATTACTGGAAAGAAGGACGCGCACATTTTGATGAAATTGAGACGCTTTCCATCGTTGATACCAATGCCAGGACAAATGCTTTAAAGACCGGTCAGATAGATTATATGGATCGTGTTGAGCTTAAAACAGTACACCTTATGAAAAGGATGCCCGGGATCAATGTTATTGCTACAACGGGAACCGCACATTACACCATGCCCATGATGCTAAATCAAACACCTTATGGTAACAATGATGTTCGTACGGCCTTAAAGCTTGCAGTTGATCGTGAGGCATTGCTAAAACAAATTTTGCGGGGTTATGGCGAAGTCGGTAATGATCATCCTATTGCACCGGTAAATAAATATCATGCAAAAAATCTGGAGCAAAGAAAATATGATCCGGATAAAGCTAAATTTCATATGAAAAAAGCGGGTATGCTGGATCATCAATTTAATCTTCATGCAGCAGATGCCGCTTTCGCAGGCGCTGTAGATGCTGCCATCCTGGTCAAGGAACAGGCTAAAAAAGCCGGTATCAAGATTAATGTTGTCAGAGAACCTGATGATGGATATTGGAGCAATGTCTGGATTAAAAAAGAATGGTGCATGTGCTATTGGGGAGGACGTCCCATTGAAGACATGATGTTCTCCGTTGCATATGCAGACGGAGCCCCATGGAATGATACTCTTTGGTCAAATAAAAAATTCAACGAACTTCTCGTTGCTGCAAGAGCAGAGCTGGATGATGTTAAACGCAGGAAGATGTACGAGGATATGCAGGAAATATGCAGAAATGACAGCGGAACCATAGTTCCCATGTATAACCAGATGGTTGAAGGCAGTTCAGATAAGCTGGGACATGGACCTGTTTCCGGACACATGGCCATGGACGGCATGAGAACGGGTGAACGCTGGTGGAGGAAGTAATAATCCCTTATAGTTAATTCAAACTCAGGCAGGCCGGAAGTTTTACTTCCGGCCTGTTTTAGCTTGAAGTTGCTTTCTCCTCAATGGGATAATGGCTGTTCCTAACTTTTATTTTTCAAACAAGAGATTCAACTTTTGTTTCCAAGGCATTTTTTTTTAATACAATGTCAGGCCGGCCCTTTAAACTTGCATAAAGGGTTCTTCCCATAAAAATCGGATCACCACCGGCAGTGGTTGGTATCTTGTCGTGGGTTTCCAGTGTAACTTCCCGGCAGCTGGTCCCTGAAATCCTTGCTCTTTTCCTCACGCTACGGACCAATTCGTCCCTGGCAAAACGATCTGCATTGTTAAAGTTTTTAAAATGCCGTGTACCGGCAATCCCTTCAACTATAAACTCGCCCTTGTTACCAGGTACAATTCTTAATTGTTTTTTTATGACCACATTACTTGTAATGGCACCTATGGCATTTGCCACATCTGCATCATCAGGCAGAATAGCTTTAGCATTAAGGGGTTTTACTGCTTGAGAAAGAAAAAATTTTGTGGGAGCGCCGATACCGATAACCGGACGTTTAAGTTTAATTGAAACCTCATAATTAGAATTTTCATGGTTCAGCAGATTTTTTATAAGGACTTTACATACAGGACAGCTGTTTATTGCTTCGGGATCTGTTTCATCATCCAGCTGGCGTTTTAAAAGTTCAAGGGTTAATAGTTTAACCCCCATATCCAAAAGATGCTGGGTCAATTCGGGCATTTGTTTATTAGTTAGAAAACAAAACATCCGGCAATATTCTTGAGCCATTTTTATGTCCCATTTAGTAAACTGCCCCGTGATATGTAAGAGATCGGTTAAGGTAAGCCCACATCGCTGCACAATAAAATTTTCTTCAAGCCTCTGCAAAGGCAGGCTGATATCAGCTAGGACCTTGGTTTTTTTGACCAGTTCATCAATGGAATGCGGTCTTGTTGCAAGCAGGGAAACAATCTTTTTTTCCATGGGTGTCAATTCAAGTTTTTTTACAGAGCCTGTCAAAGCGAGGATCTGCATTTTCCGGGTAGTGGTGGTATGGCGATGCAGGTTCTGGCTTAAAAATTGTAAGGCTTCTTTAGTTCCCGGATGCATTTGACCCAGCCAGGAAATTGGAGCCACTCTTTTGGGTCCGATGAAAAATTCTCCTTTTATAAATTCAATCAAACTGTCTCCGCCAAGGCCGGCCGTTCTGATTTCAAGGGCTTTAACATGGGTCCTGTGCCCCCCTACATTTGATCCTTTTTCATTAAGGTTTACAAGGTTATCGGTCAAAGCAGCCGTATCCGTTGTTGTGCCTCCCATGTCCACAACCAGAGCATCCGTGATTCCGGTAAGATGTTTTGCACCTGCAACACTGGCAGCAGGACCGGAAAGAATCGTTTCAACGGGCCTTTGTTTGGCCATGGTTGAACTCATTAAAGTTCCATCGCCTTTTACCACGACGACTGGAGCACGAATACCAAGCGTTGCCATGACTTTTTCAAGATCCAGAAGCAGGCTGGCAAGTCGTGGGATAATCCTTGCATTGAGCATGGCTGTTGTAGCCCTTGTCTGAAAATTTAAGGTATCAGACAATTCATGGCCACATGTAACAAAGAGACCCGTGTGTTCATGAATAATTTCTTTTATCTGAATTTCATGCTCAGGATTAATAGATCCTGCAAATCCAGAAACTGCAAAGGCAGTGACTCCATGGTTTTCAACCATTTGTTCAGCTTTTTGTCTGACCTCATCCGGATCAATGGCAATGATCTCTTCCCCTGTGATTTTTAATTGTCCTTTAATAATAGCTTTTGGATGAAAGGGTATGTTTTTATCAATACCAAGCCCATAGGGTGGCATGAGAATCATACCGACTTTTTGGCCTTCATTTTCAACAATAGCATTGGTTGCAAGGGTTGTGGACAAAGAAACCAGTTCCACCTGTAGCAGCTTTTTCTGATCCAGTTTTTTTAATGCGCTGTGGATTCCTTTTGTGAAATCCCATTTTGTGGTTAAAGATTTGCTTTTGCAAAGGGTTTTATTTTCTTTAAGATCATAAATCACAGCATCAGTGTATGTACCGCCTGCATCAATACCTAACCCGATTTTTATATAAGAATCATTATGAACTTTTGAACCGGCAATTATTGTTTTTGAATCAATATTATTCACAGTTTTATTAAGGTCTATGATGGGATTGGCAGACAGGGTGGATTGTATTGCATCAAACCCGATAACATTTTCAGGCGGCACAAACAGGATGTCGGGTGTGGAATGAAATGTTGTGATCATTTTTTCAATCAAAGCCCCATTCCCTTTAATTTTATCATATTTCCACTTGTATTCGTTTGCCATCTCCAGGGCAAATTTTTCATATTTGGGGGATGATTTAGCTCCTGTTTCGATAAAAGCTGCCCTTTGGTAGTTTTTCTGCCATGAATTTAAGAAATCAAAGGTTTGTTGAGCAGCATCTTTGCCGTGTGTTTCGGCCAGGTCATTGAAGTTTAATTTTTCTTCACCAAAATAAGCCCATTGTTTTCTCTGGGATATCGGCTCGGCTTTTTCTTCACACCATCCGGCTGAAAGATAATATGTACCCGGATATTTTTTAAATTCACGCTTGTAAGCCTGATCTCCCCCCAGGAACATGGCAACACAATCATGCACTTTGGGAATAACTAAGGGGACACAACTCGATTGAATGCCAATGGTTCCTTTGCCGCAGATACCATAGCCAATGATAATGCGATCGCATAAACCCGTTGCTGAAATTTCATCAATTGCAGCCTGGAGTTTCTCCTTAAGCAGATTTGGATTGCTGTGAAGTCCTGCCTCCAGGAATTTATATTCAATATCAAGCCCTAATTTTCCGGCAATGTGCTTCATATCAATGGCAAGTACGGCACACGCAATTGCATAAGTCTTTTTTTTCAAATTATTACCCCGAATAATCTAAGTTTAATTACCAAAATGGTATCAATTCTAATCTGGTACCGACTGAGCATTGTGTCAAGGTAAATCTAATAGCATTTTATTTTAAAAAGGTATCCCCTTTTTCAAAATCTCCATCTTTAAAGCGACTGTAACGCAGGGGATTCTCCTTGTTGTCTATTTTGCCTGTAACAATATCCGCCACCCTTTTCCCGGCAGCAGGCGACAGCATGACACCGCACCAATATCCGCAGTTCAGGTGTAATCCCTTAATTTCATCACAGGGACCGATAACAGGTTTGTCGTCAGGAGTGTACACGTAATGACCCGCTGATATATCAATGTCATCTGCCTTTAGGTCATCAGCAATGGTTTCAAAAAACGGGTTAAGCCTGGATACCCGGTGTATTGATTCTGCTGCAAAATCCCAGTCAGTAGCAAGTTCATCCGAAGGAGTACTTTCCGGTTCGTTAGGATCTACCCATGCACATAACACTCCACCTGCTTCCGGGCGCCAATAGCTGTGGTTCTCAAGATCTACTGTAAAAGGAGCATCTTTGGGTACCAGAGGATGGTTGGTTCTGACAAAGGCCTTTTGACGTCGGACTGTTGTTAACGGCATGTCAAGACCTGCCATTTTACCAATGATTCCAGCATAGGGACCTGCGCAGTTAACAATCAGGCGCGTGCTGATCAGGCCCTTGTCTGTTTCCACAGTACAGATTCCCTGATTGTCCTTGTGGATGCCGGTAACACTTGTTTTCATAAAAAAAGCAACATTTTTTGCTCCTTTTGCAAAGCCATAGGTGGTTTCATGGGTGGATAACCATCCATCCCTGTTGTTAAACGTTGCTGCAAGTGCCTTGGGGCCAAGAAAGGGAAAACGGTCATGAAGATCCTCTCCCACAATAAGTTCAGTTCCGGGTATTCCAAGGGCCTGATAAGTTTGAATTGCTTTTTCAAGATCCCCTACCTGGGCCTGGTCATCCGTTACAAACAGATAGCCTTTCTGGCAAAGATGAATGTCAATATCTGTAAGCTCCACCACATCCCTGAAGTTTTCAAACATTTCCACACTGGGAAGGGCAAGGTCTGCCATGGATTTTTCTGTGAATTGAGTTCTAAAGCACTCAGCACTGGCAGCAGTGGTAAGACTTGACAAGCCATCTCTTTTTTCAACGAGTATGACTTTTAAACCTTCCCTTGACAGCCAGAAGGCAGTTGACGTTCCAACAATACCGCCTCCAATGACAACGACGTCAGCAGTTTTGCTTGTAAAATTTTGCGGGATCATTATTTCACTCATTTTAATCCTCCATCAATCATATTTTTCAGGCCAACACGATCAAGCGTTTTTTGTGTTGGGATACCGTTGTTATCCCATCCTCTTGCTTCATAATAGGCATCCAGGAGTTCATCAATCTCTTCAAGATTGATACAATGTCCTTTGTTTGGTCCGCTTGGAGTGGGTTCCTCATAAAATCGGGGTGGCGGATAGTCTGATTTGCGTCCAAAACCCTTGATTTCTCTTGCCCAAATCATCCGGGTCAAGTTCCATACTTTTTCAGATATTTCCAGTATTTTTTTCCAGGTTATTTTTTCCCCCGTGATAATAGTATAGAGTTCAGCATAATTTTCAACTTCAAACCCGAGTTCCATCATTTGGAGTCTGCAGCACCCTAAAAGGTCAAAGGCCGGGCGGGTATGCTGGGAATCAATAACAAATTTGGCTGAATCTTTTCCTGAAACAATGGCTTTAGCTCTTTTATCACAATCAGCTCCGGCAGTGATCAGGTCATGCACGTTAGTGGCCTCCCCCACAACATCATGGCCTAAAACCCAAGCTCTGTTATGATGCGCCCCTACGTCTGCCGTCATATAGGCCAGCATCATGGAGGGAGCATTGCGGCATTCATATCCCGTCCATTCAAGACCCTTGACATGGATGGCAAATTTTTCAGATCCTTGTTTAATTCTTTCAGAGGCTGTTTTAACTCCCTGGGCAAACAGGTTACCCAGGTTATTCTGCTTTAAACTCATAAGGTTTAAAAGATATACAATAGATTCAAGATCACCAAATCGGATTTTTTTTCCAATCTCATTTTCTGTAATCAAACCCTTTTCAAAGCATTCAATGGCAAAAGCCGCAACAGAAGCGCCTGAAATGGTATCAATGCCCAGTTCGTCACAAAGATAATTTGCATAGGCCACCTCTTCAATGGTTTTAAGCATGCAACTGCCGCCAAAAAGTGAGATGGTTTCAAACTCAGGGCCTTCCATATATGCAGACCCAAGGGCTGTTTTGGTATGGCCGTATTTGCCACAGGGGGTGGGGCAGCAATAACATCCTTTATCTGTAATTTTCAAGCGTTCCAACACTTTTTTGCCGTTAATCATATGGCTGTGGTCAATATGGGAGGTTTGAAAATTCTTGGCTGGAAAGGACCCTACTTCATTGACCCAGTCGGTAATACCGGCTGTTCCTTCCGGGGTCCAGCCCTTAAATCCCGGCTTTTGGGAGACTTTTTTAAACGCGTCTTTCCCTTTGGCATAAGCTTTTTTAACATCAAATATCGGGATACTGCCCGTGCCTTTAACGGCAATAGCCTTGAGGTTTTTGGAACCAAGAACAGCTCCAATACCGGTTCGGCCGGCCTGGCGCCCGAAATCGTGGGATATACAGGCAAACTTTACCCGTTTTTCTCCGGCAGGGCCGATGGTCAGAATCTGGAAGTCTTCTCCCAGATTCTTTTTCATCATCTCTTCACAAATAATCGATCCTTTGCCCCAATACTCTTTAGCCGACCTTATTTCAATAGTGTCGTCTTCTATAAACAGATAACTTGGGGTTTTAGCTTTTCCTGTTATGACCGCCATATCATATCCAGCATATTTTAATGCCGGTCCAAAATGACCTCCCATGTTTGAATCGGCATATCCACCTGTTGCCGGGGATTTTGATCCAAAATGGGTTTTGCCGCTGGCCGGAAGGAAATGCCCGGATAAAGGACCTGTGGCAATGATAAAAGGATTGTTCGCATCAAAGGGATTTGTATCAGGCAACAGTTCTTCGTACAGGGTTTTTGCAACAAATCCACGGCCGCCAATGAACTCTAAACACATTTTTTCAAGAAGCGGTTCTTTTGAAATCTCTTTTGTCCCAATATCAATCCGCAGTATTTTTCCTGCATATCCATACATTATCGGCACCCCGCTTTTGTTTCTTCCTCAGATATCATAATTGCATCTCTGGGGCAGACAATTGCACATTCTCCACAAAGAATACATTTAGCCGGCATGTCATCTTCTTTTTTAATTATCATGA
>JABIYQ010000449.1 GCA_018702715.1 Desulfobacula sp.
AATTTTTGTCTTTGCAAAACGCGTGAGATCGATGATGCCCACATGGTTCATCAAATGCTTACACTCATTGGCCACATGCGTAAAGGCATTGGAACGTCTCCAGGAAGGTTCTTCATAGGAGTCCTCACCCTTGGGCGGAAAATAGTTGGGGCATTCCCAGCCATAGTAATCCCCAAATACGGCATTGGCCTGCTTCTGATATTCATAAATAGGGCTGGTTCTGTTGGGTCTTGCAGCATCCCTGAATTCGTTGGGATAAATTATGGAGTAAAGTCTTGGATAGGTATCTGCAATCTTTTCCGTGTTGTATGCCCAGTTTGCAAAAGAACCAAACCGTCTGGAATCAACAGCCCAGAGATCAATTTCCGGTTCACCGTTCATGATCCAGCCAGCAAGATAGTGGCCGATACCACCGGCCTGGGTAATTCCAAAGCTGTAACCGCAGGCCTGGAAAAAATTTTTCAATGGGGAGGCTGGTCCCACAAGTGGATCTCCATTGGGAGTATAGGTAATGGGGCCAGCTGTCACATGTTTAAATCCAGTATCTCCCAGGATGGGAAATCTTTCCATACCGGCTTCAATGCAATCAGAGATATTGTCTATATCCGGAGTTATTTCTTGTTGCGCATAATCCCATGGAACCCCGTTCTTCTTCCATTGCTGGCCATTTGCCTCGTACATTCCCAGAATCAAGGAATCCATTTCCTGGCGAAGATAAATTGATTTATCAGGATCACGAATAAGGGGCAAATAGGTATCTGCATCGGCAATGGCATTGATTTTTTCATATAGAATATGGGTATGTGCAATGGCAATGGAGGGGATTTCGATTCCAACCATCTTGGATACTTCCGGGGCCCAGAGACCTGCTGCATTGATAACATATTCGCAGGTAATATCTCCCTTATCCGTCTTTATCAGCCATTCTCCTGTGGCGGTATTTTCAATACTTTTTACCAGGGTATGCAGATTGATCTCAACACCGTGCTTTCTGGCTCCCTTGGCCATGGCCTGGGTCACTGAATTTGGATCAACATCACCGTCGTCCGGCCAGTACAGACCGCCCAGCAACCCTTCTGTATTCATAAAAGGATGCATTTTCCCTATTTCTTCCGGGGTCACATAACTGACATCCAAACCCAGACAGCGGTTCATAGAATAAGCATATCCCAGTTCATCCATACGACCGGGATTATCTGCTGTCCGAATGGAACCTGTGGTATGCCATCCTGTGGATTGTCCGGTTTCTTTTTCCAGTTCCTTGAATATTTCAATACTTTTCATATTCACCTGGGTGCCATAAAAATTTGAATGAAAAAAGGAGACATTTCCAGCTGCCATCCAGGTGGATCCTGAGGTCAACTCATGTTTTTCCACCAGCACAACTTCATCCTTCCATCCATATTTTGCCAGATGATAGGCAACACTCACCCCTATCGCACCACCACCAATAACGACTGCTCTTGCATTGGTTTTCATTATTGTAAATCTCCTTTAAATCAATTTTTCTTTAATCTCTGCCATTAAAAAAATAACGTAAAATTTTGTTTTTAGTCTTTCTGATATTCATTTCGTAAAAATATGAAAATCCACCAGGATAATATATCATTACCAGAATCAATACCAGGGCGTATATCACCAGATTCAATCCCGGCAGATTTGTCAGGTTGGAACGGACAATCTCCATTATAAATATAAAGGGGAAGGCAATAACAGCTCCTCCCCATAAACTGCCTCTTCCGCCAATATATGCCACGGCAAGGACCTCGACCGTTTTTGAGGTATGCATGATATCCGGAGTCAAAATTCCATAATAATGAGCGTAAAACCCACCAAGAACGCCTGCTATTGCACATGAAAGGGTAAAATTAAAAACCCGGTAATTCACGGGATTGATTCCTGAAGTTCTTGCAGCATCCATGTTCTGGCCAATGGCCTGGAAGGCCAGCCCAATTTTTGAACGGACAATCCATTTGCAAACCAGGTAGATCAAAAACAACAATATGATAATAATAAAATAATAGGGTGCATTTGAATCCCCCTCAAAAATACGGGGAACACGAAGGCCTAAAGGTCCCCGAGTCAGCCAGACCAGTTTAGTTGCAAGCCCCATAATCGCCAAACCAAAAAACCAGGAAAGACATGCTGCAAAAATTCCCCTGAGACGCAGAGAAATCATCCCGATAATCAATCCCAGAAGACCCGAGCCTATCCCACCAGCCACCATGGATAGCCAGGTAGGCAACCCCATATTGATCGCCAGAAGTGCTGATGTATATCCTCCAAAACCGGCTACTGCGGCATATCCGAAATTAACAATATTAATATACCCGGCCGTCAGATCAAATCCCACACTCATGGATGCAATAAAGCCGCTATAAATCAGCCATCTGAGCATATACTCCTGGTTAAAGGGCGGGATAAAAGGAAGGACGAATAATAAAACAAGACCAAAAAGTCCAGCAGGTGTAAGGCATAATTTATCAAGCAATTTATCAAATAGATTCATTTGCTGACTATTTATTGTGTTATCCATAGAAACTCCTATTTTTCCTTTATCTGACAAATTATTTGACAGATTATTTGTCAATTTATTTGTCTAGGGCGCCGCGGACATCTGAACCAAATATCCCACTGGGTTTAAAAATCAAAATCAACATAATAAGGGCGGAAGGAATAACAAAATCCCATCCTGAACCCACGTATTCCACCGTAATTGCCTTAAGTAAAGCCACCATGAAAGCACCGGCCACAGCCCCCAGTATATTTCCAAGACCTGAGAGAATCACGACAAACCAGGCCAGATATAAAGGCTCTAATCCCACAGTGGGGTAAGAAGGATACATGAATAAAAGGCTGCCTCCGGCCACAGCTGAAAGGGCACAGGCAAGAGAAATAGTTAAAAGAACAATTTTTTCAATATCAATACCCACAATCTGGGCACCTGTGATATCCTGGGACACTGCTCGTATAGACATACCTGTTTTGGTATAGGTCATGAAAAACCAGAAAGCGGCAATGATTACAGCCGCAATCACAAATGCCATGGCCCGGTCTCTTGAAACGAATACATCAGCAATGGAAATGGGCATACCACTCCAGTAACCGACAATGCCTTTGAACTCAGTTCCGAATATCAATTGATGAAGGTTAATCAAAAGAACACTCAATCCCACTGTGAGCAAAAAAGAGTTCATCACCCAATTATCTGTGGACCGCCTTCTCAAGGGGCCAAATACCAGTTTTTCAGCGACAATGCCGCTTAGGGCACCCACAATCATTGCACAGACAATGGCAACCAGGGGGCCGATCACTGCAACAAAAGACTCTGGATTTTCGCTGATATAATTACTGATGGGGGTAAATACATAATAGGCAGTCAAAGAACCGATCATAAAAAATTCACCATGGGCAAACATGGCAATATTGAGTACACCCAGCATCAGGGTAAGGCCTGTGGCGACCAACGCAAGCATACCGCCTGTGACAATTGTATTTACCAGCAGATAGGGACCGGCATTTATCGCTGCAAACACGGCAAGCAAAATCGTTGCCAGAATAGATATGCCGGCTGCTGATTTGGTCCAGGTTAAAAATTTGGAAACAGTGTTATTTGACATGAATTTATTTCTCCAAAAAGAAGATTAAACGCCTAAAAATACTTTTCTGACATGGGGATTATCCGCCAGGTCATGACTTTTACCTTCCAGACCGACTTTTCCGTTTTCAAGGATATATCCACGATCAGTGACAGCCAGGGTCTTTGTGACATTTTGTTCCACCAAAAGGATGGTCACACCCGCTTTAATAAGAATGTCCAGGGATTCAAACACATTTGCCACCAATTGTGGCGCAAGGCCAAAAGATGGCTCGTCCACAAGAAGCAATTTAGGATCAGACATCATACCGCGGCCAATGGCCAGCATTTTTCTCTCTCCACCGCTCATTGTTCCTGCCAGCTGATCTTTTCTTTCAGCCAGGCGTGGGAAAAGGCTGAACACAAAGTCAAGGCGTTCATTCTGGATTTTTTTGTCCTTAATAATGTATGCGCCCATATAAAGATTTTCCTGCACCGTCATATTTACAAATAGATTTAATTCCTCGGAAACAAAAGAAATCCCCTTTTTTGTGATCTGCGATGCAGGAAGCCCGGCAATATTCTCACCATTGAAAAAGATACTGCCTCCCATGGGAGGGATCAGGCCGGCAATGGTTTTCATGGTTGTGCTTTTCCCTGCACCATTAGGCCCTACAATACAGACATACTCACCCTTCTCTATATTTAAAGAGACAGAACGCAATATCTGCAGATATCCATATCCTGCATCAAGATTTTTCACTTCTAACAGCATAAAATCTCCGTTGATTCTTAAAGTTAATTGTCATTTGCGCTATCCGATTCACTATCCGAGATAGGCTTTGGTAACCTTTGGGTCATTTGCCACGTCTTCTGTTAAACCTTCAGCTATTTTTGTTCCGAACTGAATACATAAAAGCCGGTTGCACACTGCCATGATAAGTTGCATGATATGCTCGATCATGAGAATGGAAATTCCTTTTTTGCTGATCTTTTTAATAATTCTCATGATATCATTCAACTCTCTTTCGCTGAGACCTGATGCCATTTCATCCATGAATAAGACTCTGGGATTGCTGGCAAGTGCCCGGGCCAAATCCAGACGTTTGAGCTGAACCGTGTTGAGTTGTTCCGCCACAACCGTTTCCTCCATGGGAAATTCGACAAATTCCAACATGGCCCTTGAATGCTCAATTGGATCATTCACCTTTCCTGTTTTATTACCAAATATGGTGGCCGTCATTACGCTTTCAATGGCTGTCATTTTTGGAAATGGACTGGGAATCTGGAATGTTCGGGAAAGGCCTCTGCGGCACATTTTTTCAGGGGTTGAACCCGTCGTATCCTTTCCAAACATTTTTACTTTACCTTCGGTTGGGGGATTTAAACCTGAAATGGCATTTATAAATGTTGTTTTCCCGGCCCCGTTGGGACCGATCAAGCCCAGGACATCTCCTTCGTATAATGTCATGGAGACATCGTTTACTGCGGTCAAACCACCAAATCTTTTGGTTAGATTACTGGTTTCCAATACAATCATTTTTGCCTCTAATTCTATTCATTTTATAGATTAAACAAACAGGGGATATGCATTGCGTATCCCCTGTCTGTATTTACGTCAGGCTATTTTTGTTTGAAATCCGCTTGTTTCCAGTCATCTGGATAAATGATATTGCTTTTTCCGTCCATGTATTGAAGAACAGGAAAAAAGTAAGCGTCGGAAGCAATGACAGGATCTGGTGTCGATTCCACGGTATATTTGTACTCATTCATAATAAGGGCACCGTCTGCCTTACCATATGTCAGTTTGCCAGTATTGAGTTCACTGGTAACAACCTCGTGGATGGATTCTTTATCGAGTTTTCCATGTTTTTCAAGGGTTCTTTTGGCAAGTTTGATGAAAAAATTGGCATAATCGTATGACAGTCCGGATGCTGAAGGACTCGGGTTGTATCCGAATTTAGCCTTGATGGATTTTGCCCAATCCTGGGCAGCCTGTGTGGTCAGTCGGGGGATCATATCCAATACGTGGTTAGAAGCTTTCCCGGTCATCTTGTACCAGTCGCCATTCCAGCCAAGCCCGTCGGCAACGACTACAGCTTTAAGTCCAACCTCACCTGCCTGTTTGATAAAACCGGATATGGAAGGAGCGGAGGTGGATGTTCCGGCCAGAACTACGGCCCCGCCTTTTTTATACTTGCTCAAAAGAGAATAGAAATCGGTCTGGGTGAAAGGAAAGTAATCTTCGGAAAGAACTGTCCATCCTGTAGCTTCGAAACCCCTTTTGAAGGCTGCTCCCACACTTCTGCCCCAGTCTGTCTCTTCGCCGTAAATGGCTACGATCTTTTTTTTAGGTGTGAATTTACCAGTTGCAATAGCTGCATTGATGCTCTCCACATAACCCGGAATAAGGTCTCCGGGGATTGGCCATCCCTTGGCAGCCCAGTAACTATACTTTTCAGGATCTGATTTGTATTTTTCGTTTACAATCTCGGCCGCGCCCATAGCGAACACATGCTGCACTTTGTACTGGACCGCTACATCCATTACTGCTGCTGCCACTGAACTGTGCCAATTCAGCATGGCCACCTGGACACCCTTTGATTCCACGGCTTCAGCATAGGCGCCTGTAGCTTTTGCAGGGTCTGACTGGGAGTCGATCCAGACAAGTTCTATCTTGTAATCACCAATTTTATAATCGATGTTTTCCATGGCCATTTTAACAGACCCTTTGAATTCACCACCGGTTTTAGCCGATGGACCGGTGAAGGGGCCCAATACGCCAAGCTTAAACGTTTCTGCTGCGAATGCACCCGTTGAAAAAATAAAAAGAAATGCTGCGAAAAAAGCGATGATGAGTTGAACTTTTTTTGTACCCATAAATCTTGCCTCCAAAATTAATGTAAATAAAAAATAAAGCCACACAAACAATTATTAGTTAATGCAGTTATTATACCAAAGTATATTTTTATATTTAGTGAAAAACAAAGTTCATAGGGCTTAACTGGATAAGACAGCAGTCATTTCCAGCTATTTTTTGACCATAGCTAAGTATAAAAAAAATAAAATTTCAATTTTTTATCTCTATAAAACCTGATAAAATTTCAATTTTTTTTATTTTTACTGTAAAAAAAATTTACAGTTCTTTTACACCTCTTTAATACCTGACTAAAATTTGAAAAATTCTTGTAATTGTTTAGCCAGTTAAAAGACGTTATCTCAGAGCCCTGTCCGATGGATATTTGAAGGAGGTTAAGCGTTTAGCATCGAAACAAATATCCATCGGATAGGGCGGTTTCAAATATAAGAGCTGAATAGTTACAAATTCTTTTAAGTATGCGCTCCTAAACGAACCAAGGACAAACATAATTTTATTAGATCGGCTGAATCCTGCTCAGTATCAGTACAATTGGCGATTTAGGCTCATGCGATTCTTATTTTGATAAAACCTTTTTTGACTTTAATCGATATTTTTTTAGCTTATAATGAAAAGACTGGGGAGAAATCCCTAAGCTTCTGGCGGCTTTTGCCGCATTACCTTCAGTTGCTTTTAAAGCATCGGAAATGATCTGTTTCTCATTTGCAGCCTGAGTTTGGGCCAGGTTTGAAGAAAAAACAACGTTAGCATGAACTTGTGCAGGGGAAGTTTTGGCCACAAGCGGTTTTTGCATTTCTTTTTTTGCAAATGAAAAGATGTGGGATGGCAGATGTGCAAGCCTGATAGTTGTGCCTTTGGCCACCATATTCATTGATGCTTCAATAACATGCTTGAGTTCCCGGACATTTCCAGGCCAGTGATACCGCCTAAACAAGTCTAAAACTGTTTTAGAGACGTTAGACACCTGTACATTTAATGTTTTATTATATTCTAAAATAAAATACCGGATCAGTTCATTTAATTCATCTTTCCTTTCCCTTAGAGGCGGCAGCATGATGAAGACCACTCCCATCCTGTAAAACAGGTCCATTCTTAATGTACCATTCTGAATAATTTCCAAGGGCGGATGTCCCACTGAACTGATTATTTTTATATCCAGGTCTATCTCTTTTAAAGACCCGAGCTTTCTAACCTTCTTCTCCTGAATAACCCTTAAAAGCTTGACCTGGAGTGTCAACGGCATGGAATCCAGCTCATCTAAAAAAATGGTCCCACCATCAGCCTGCTCAAAAAGACCGCTTTTATTGATAGCACCGGTAAATGCTCCCTTGGATGTTCCGAACAAAATCCCTTCCAAAAGGTTTTCCGGAATCGCAGCACAGTTTATCGGAATAAATGGCTTCTTTCTTCTTGAACTATGATTATGGATAGACTGGGCAAATAATTCTTTTCCGGTTCCTGTTTCACCATAAATCATGATTGGGGATGGCGAATTAGATGACATACCGGCAATCCGAACCGCATTGAGCATTTCCGGATCTGATCCGATAATATCGGAAAAATGAAATCTCGCATTGTTGCCCTTTTGATTTTTTTGGGGACCCTTTTGGTCTTGGACAATGGTTTTCTCCAATTGCTGATAGTCCTTACAAAAATTAATAGCGCCAATCAAAATTCCAGATTTATACAAAGGGTTGACATTATTGATGATATTGGCCACCTTGCCAAGTCTGGTCTGGTATACCATGGTTTCATTAATTATGGGTTTGCCGGTTTTCAGGCAACGCATTGTGGGGCTGGTATTATTGTTTAGCTGATAAATATCTACAATCTTCATTCCAATGGCATCTTCAGGCTTTAAATCATCTATCCTGGCCTGGGTTTCATTATAAAAACTGATTTTTCCTTTGGTATCTGCAATCAAAACACCTTCATGCATGGATGATAAAACCCTGTAAATGTCTATATCATCCAGTTGAAGCTTATCCATAACGCGTCTCCATAAAATCAAAAAATTTTTATAATTCTTTTGTCACTTTTATACCTTATTTCTATTAAATGCTCCTTTTATAAAGGAAAGGCAATATAAATCAAAAAATTTTTATTTTTTCTGTTCAGTTCAACCATGAATTACTTTAAAATTTTAAAGCTGTGGCATTAACCCATTAAAATGATTCTAAATATCACCGAATAGCATAGTAGGAAAGCTTCTGGCATGGATCATGCAAATTTTGTATCAATATTCAACATTTTGCATATTGACAATTATCATCCCGAGGGAGAAGTTAAATGAGATTTTTCGAATATTTTTCAACACATGAATTAGAAACAATTCACGAAGCCACCTTGACTGTTATGGAGACAGCAGGCCTTGTTTTTTCTTATGAACCGGCAAGAAAGCTTTTTGCCGGGGCCGGCTGTAAAATAGACGGGGAAAGGGTGTTTTTCCCAAAAAAACTGGTTGAAGAACAAATCGAAAAAGCCCCTTCTCAATTTACACTTTATGCCAGAAATCCTGAAAAAAATGTCACCATCGGGGGAGATAATATCGCATTTATGCCATGTTACGGCGCACCATTTGTCAATGACATGGATAAGGGCCGAAGAAAGGGGACCCTTGAAGATTTTAACAACTTTGCCAAATTGGCCTATGAGAGCCCCTTTATGGATATCACCGGCGGTATGATGACAGAGCCAAATGATATTTGTGTCGCAAACCGGAATGCTGAAAGAATTTATTCTTCAATGGTGTTATCAGACAAACCTTTTATGGGAGCAGGAACCAATGGTGCAGACGCCAGGCAAACAATTGAAATGGCATCTTTAGTTTTTGGAAGCCGCAAAGAAATGGAACAAAAGCCTCCTTTTATCAGTGTCTTATGTTCTTTAACCCCCCTGGGATATGATGACAAAATGTGCGAAGGTATTATGGAATATGCCAAGGCAGGTATGCCTCAACTGATCTCTTCCCTGGCTATTGCAGGTGCCACTTCCCCGGTCACCATGGAAGGTACTCTGGTTGTCCAGAATGCTGAAGTACTGGCTGGTATCACGCTGAGCCAGCTTGTCAGGGAAGGCACGCCTATTGTATTTGCCGGCTCTTCATCTGCCACAGCCATGCGGTACGGAACTTTGAGTATCGGTGCACCGGAAATGGCTATAAATACGGCTGCAACTGCTCAAATGGGACGTTTCTATAATCTTCCCGTCCGGGGCGGAGGGGCTCTGACTGATTCAAAAACAATGGATTCCCAGGCTGCCTATGAATCCATGATGAGCATGATGATGGCCACAATGAGCGGCATCAACTTTGTCCTTCACTCTGCAGGCATCCTTGAAGGTTATATTACGGCATCCTATGAAAAATTTATCATTGACAATGAAATCTGCGGGATGTGCAAAAGGATCAAAAAAGGAGAAGATATCACTGCTGAAAAACTTGCTGTGGATGCAATCAGACAGGTTGGACCCGGAGGTGAATATTTGACTCATATGCATACCTTCAAACATTTTAAACAAGCTCTTTATACTCCGAGTATGGAAGAACGAGATAATTTTACCAGCTGGGAAAGCAAAGGCGGATTGACCATGGAACAAAGAGCCAATGCCAAATACAAAGAAATCCTTAAAAACTATGAAGAACCTTATATGGATGGCAGCATCCGCAAAGACCTTGATACTTATATAAATTCAATTCGAAACGCTTAAATCGTGTCTGAACAAAAAATTAACAGCTTTCAGTCAGGCTTTAAACTAATAAAAAGAAAGGAAATAAAATGTTATTAGGATTACACACTTATAGTTTCCATTTGCACGGCATGGGGCAAAACTGGGGAGGTCATACACTCACCTGGCCAAGGGTGATGGATATTTTTAAGCTCATGGACTGGGCCGTGGATAATAGTCTTGACGGGCTTCATATTACAGCGGTTGACTGTGAATCAACAGATGAGGCACAGCTTACAAAAATCAAGGATGCGGCAAGAGATCATGGTCTTTACCTTGAATACAATTTTTCTCTTGATGAAGAATTTGATCCAAGACTGACCCATACTCTAGAACAGGGTATAAGAATTGCTCATACCCTTGGATCGGATATCGGAAAAGTCAGTTTAGATCTGCGCCGTCCCCGTCCCCTTTGCGCAAGCCGTCATCATCCAGACATTATGAAACAGCTTAATCATATTTCCGGGCTTACACGAAAAGTTTTGCCTCTGTTAGAGGACACAGGTGTTAAGCTGGCATTTGAAAATCATACTGAATCCTTTGCAAGTGAGATTTTATGGCTGATTGATGAGGTCAACCACGAGAGTGTCGGTGCCTGTGTAGATACTGTGAATTCAGTAATGGTTTTAGAAGATCCTATGACAGCAATTGAAACCCTGACACCCAGATCATTTACAAATCACTTTTGTGACCATAGAATTGAACGGGATCAATTCGGATGCAAATTTACCGGTGTGGCCTGCGGAGATGGGGACATTGATTTAAAAAAAGCCCTTGAAATTTTCAAAAAAACATCCTCCATGAACCGTATCAACATTGAAGTGGAATGGGATGCTGGTGACGATGGACCTGAGACTGCCAGAAAAAAAGAATATGAGGCCGTTGTAAAAAGTATTCAATACTGCCGAAACGTTTTAAATATTTAAAAATCATTATCATTGGAGGCATAATCAATGAAAATTACCGCTGTCAGGGCAACACCTGTTAATATCCCTATGGAAGCGCCATTTTACTGGTCCGTGGGTCTATATCCGGGAACCTCTAAAGCCATTATTGAAATAGAGACGGATGAAGGCATCATCGGCATTGGAGAATCACCTTCATGGGATTGTGCAAATGTTATCAATAAAGATCTGGCTCCCCGATTGATCGGTCATGATCCTTTGGACATCACGGGTTGTGAAATGAAATGTGTGCCGGAGTGGGTAGTTGTTCAGAACACAGATGATGCTTCTGTTGTAAAGGCATTTGGAGGAATTGAAATTGCCTTGTGGGATATCCGGGGAAAAGCCTGGAACCAACCTCTGTATAAACTTTTAGGCGGTGCTGTCAGAAAAGAGATTCCCTTTACGGAATATTTCGGTTTTCGCATTGAAAAAAACGGCATGGGTGGTGAAACAACGGCACAACAGGTTGTTGACTATTGTATGAAAATGCGCGAAGAACATGGAGCAACAATGTTTGAAGGCAAGTTAAGTTTAGGTGATCCTCATCTTGAAATTGCCACTGTAAAAATGTTGAGGGAAAACCTTGGAGATACAGACATGATAAGACTGGACTCAAATATGTCCTGGTCTCTATCAACGGCAAAGCACATTTTAAGAGAAATAGAACCATACAATATTCGAAATTACGAAGACCCGGTTTCAACATTTGAACAGATGGCCCAATTAAGAAAAAATTGTTCTATTCCCTTTTCAACCCATGTTCCTGATATCACAAGAGCCGTGGCTTTGGGTGTTCCTGATAATATTGTCACCAATTTTGCAGTATTGGGTGGAATCAGGAGAGCGATTCGTTTTATCGGTGCCTGTGAAGCCATGGGTATTGGATTCTGGTGCTATAGCGGTGACGCAGGAGTCTGTACTGCAGCATATCTTCATTTAGTGGCTGCCACTGAATGGATTCACGAACCCAGCCAGTCCCTTTTCCGCTGGCAGAGTGATGATGTGATTGAACAAGGACCTTTCAGGCAGGTTAACAATGTTATTTTGGTACCTGAAGGGCCAGGCCTCGGTGTAACCTTATCCAACAAGGGATTAAAGAGATGTCATCAAAGATTTATTGATGACGGTCCCATAAATCATTTTTTTAACCCTGAAAACCCGGGTAGATTAACCCGGCTTCCTCGAAATTAAGTTCAATTAAGGACTGGGGACAAAACAATATTAACGATACTAAATCTTGAAGGAGAAACAATGGGCACTATAACTGAAGATCTTTATTTTAAGCCTAGTTTGAGAGTTGTTAATGATGTACAGATAGAACAGATTCATGCTGCAACACTGGAGGTCCTGGAAAGGACAGGCGTTAAGATGACACATCCAAAAGGGCTTGAAATACTGGAGGGTGCCGGAGCAAAGGTCAAGGACAATCGTGTCAGATTCCCTTCGTGGATGGTGGAGGATGCCATTGCTAAAGCTCCGCATCGTATGGCGCTTGGCAATCAAAAAGGGGAGCGGACGGTTTTTCTTGAAAAGGACAATTCTTATTTTGGCCCCAGCCTTGACTGTATTGATTATATGGACCCCAAGACCCATAAAAGGGTGAGGTTTAAAAGTGATCATGTTAAGACAACAGCTGCTTTGTGTGATGGTCTTGATCGTTTTGACTGGTGCATGATTATTGGTATGGCAGATGATGTACCGCCGGATATTGCCGACCGTGTGGTGGTGAGAAATACTTTGCAATATTGCGAAAAACCTCTTGTTTTCTGCTGCAAGGACACCAATAGTGTCAAGGATATTTATGAAATGGGGCTGCTGCTGTGCGGTGGCAAGGAAAATTTTGACAAGGCCCCCTGTCTTGTGCATTATTCTGAACCGATTTCTCCCCTGCTGTATTATGATCCAGCTGTGGATAAAATTATTTTCTGCGCTGAAAAAAACATTCCTTTGATCAATTTTCCCGCGCCCCAGGCTTGTGGATCAGCGCCTGCAACTTTTGCAGGTACAATTGTACAGGGTAGTGCCGAATCTTTAAGCGGTCTGGTTCTCCACCAACTTGTCAACCCGGGTGCCCCTTTTATTTATGGCGCTTTTACCACCATAATGGATATGAAGACCAGCATTTTTTCCTATGGTGCAACTGAACTGAGCCTTATGACCGGTGCCATGGCACAGATGGCACAATTTTATAAATTGCCTTTTTTTGGGACTGCCGGAGCAAGTGATTCAAAATTTTGTGATGCCCAGGCTGGAGCAGAGGCAGCATTCCAATGTCTTACAGCAGCGGCAGTGGGATCAGGCCTGGTTCATGACTGTTCAAGCTGGATGGATCATGGAAACCTTGTTTCACCTGAGTTCATGGTACTGGCCCATGATATTGTGGATTCAATTCATCATTTTATGAAAGGCATTCCCATTACAAATGAAACCCTTGCCATTGACCTCATTGACAAGGTAGGACCAGGCGGCCACTATCTAACCCAACAGCATACCATGGATAATTTCAAAAGGATAAAATACTCAGAACTTTTTGATCGAAGTATATACGCCAAGTGGGAAGAGGCGGGTTCCAGAAAATTTGAAGAACGTTTACAGGCGTTAACTTTGAAAAAAATGGCGCACCAGCCAAGACTGCTTTCCAAAGAAATAATCAAAGAACTTGATACAATGCAGGCAAAATGGGAATAAAAAAATTTTAATTCCAAATAAAATCGTAACTATTCAGCTCTTATGCTTGAAACCGCCCTATCCAATGGATATTTTTGGTGGATATTTGTTTCGATGCTAAACGCTTAACCTTCTGCAAATATCCATCAGACAGGGCTTTGAGATAACTTCTTTTAACGGGCTAAACAATTACATAAAACCACAGGGACTATTGTAAATGAATATATTATTTAACCATGAAAAATGCTCAGGCTGCGGTGTATGCAAACTGGCCTGCAGCATAGTAAATTTCACACAGGTCACACCTGCCAAGGCAATGCTGAGGATTGAAGGTCTGTTTCCGGCACCAGGACGTTATCAGATCCATTTTTGCGATCAATGCGGTATTTGTGCCGAGATCTGTCCTGTGGATGCCATAGCGCTTGAAGATAGCATATACCGGATCAACGAAGATGATTGTATTGCCTGCCATGAATGCGTTACTGCATGTCCTAATTGTGTCATGATAATTAAAAAAGAAGATGACATGCCGGCTAAATGTATTCTTTGTGGAGAATGTGCAATTGTCTGCCCCAGAGATGCAATTATGATATCTGAGGAAGAAACAAAAGCGGGGTGCCGATAATGTATGGATATGCAGG
>JABIYQ010000451.1 GCA_018702715.1 Desulfobacula sp.
ACCTATGTGCATGATGTTTTGAATGTATTTATGTGCACGGGATTTACCCATGATACTCACCAGTATTTTATGAAGGCAAGTCCCGTGCGGCCGGGTGATTTTATTGAATTTTTTGCAGAGATTGATTTGATTGGGGGATTATCCGCGTGTCCCGGCGGTGACTGCAGTTCCGAGCATTCCAGTGATACTGCTGAGTGTTATCCTTTAAAGGTGGAAATTTTCAGGCCGGATAAAACCCGTCTTAAGGGATGGTCTTCGCCCGATCGATCAGGGTATTCCAAGAGCCACGGGCGGTAATCGTCATTAAAGTTTTGTGATGGAAATAGGATGGTTTTTACGCCAGTCATTATACTGACACATTCCCCAGAGAGCCTTGACCGCTCTTTCCGGGGAAGGGAAAAATACACTTTTATATTCATATCCATCAAGCCTGTAAAGGGTCCTGCTGATTTCATCCGTCAAAAGGCTTACCCCAAGAACCGGCTTTTCATATTTCTGAGTTAATTTGATCACATATCGTGTATAGTCCTCTTCAAACTGCAAAATTGAATCTTTGAAAAGTTGTGCCTGTGCCTTATCTATGGCAGGATCAGTTTTGAGAACAGACTCAATCATATTATTAACCAACACCCTTTTTCCATGAATACCCAGGTGGATCACGGCATCACACCCATCCCATTTGAGTAGTTCTTCCAGACAGGTTTTGGGAATGGCGGGATCATTTTCTCCTACTATATCAATGGGGTTTCCATGGCTCCAAAATGGCGGTAGAATAAGGTTTAGTCTTTCAATGATATCTTTAGAGAGCTTTGGTACCTCAAGTCCGCGTTCGGTGCAAAGATCAGTTGTAATTACGCCCCAGCCGCCGCCAAGTGTCATTATAGCCACCCGGTTTCCCTTTGGCAGGGGCAAAGATGAAAATACGGCAGACAGGTCTAAAAGTTCCATGGGCTGATCCACCTGGATAATACCAGCTTGCCCGCAGGCAGCATTAAATACTTTTGTGTCCGAAGCCATGGCCCCGGTATGGCTGGCTGCTGCTTTTTCACCCATACTGGTTCTGCCGCCCTTTAATACAACCACTGGTTTTTTTAAAGATACCCTTTTAGCACTTTTAAAAAATCTTGAGCCGTCTTTTATACTTTCGATATAAAGAACCACGGTTCTTGTCAGGTCATCAGTTTCAAAAGTTTCCATATAATCTTCAATCGTGACCATGGCTTCAATTCCAGATCCTGAAAATGCCCGGATTCCAATATCCTGTTTCTCGGCAAATGCCAGAAGCTGGGTCCCCATATTTCCTGACTGACTGACCAGGGCGGTTGAGCCGGGTAAAGGGTATGCATGGACTGCACTGCAGTAAAAATCAATATGGGGATTGCATATCCCCATGGTGTTAGGCCCAAGGATCAGTATACCTGCTTCATAGGCGGCTTTTGCCAGTTTTTCCTCTAACTTAGCCCCTTGTTCCCCAATTTCCCTGAACCCGGAGGTGATCAGCAATATTCCCTTGACATGTTTCTTTTTAAAATCCGGTATAAGATCAATCACCTGGTTTGCCGGAATAGTCACCACGGCCAGTTCAATATCTTCTTCTATCTGGTTAACTGATTTATACACCCGTCGCCCGATTATTTTTCCACCCTTGGGATTCACAAGATAAACTTTTCCCTTATAATTTTGGGACAAGGTATTGGTTAAAAGTATGTGTCCCCATTTTCCCGGAGTTGCCGATGCCCCGATAAAAGCGATGGACTTAGGATAATAACAGGAGCCCAATACATTAAAATCAATGTCAAAGGTTTTTTGTTTTTCGTACTTTGCTTTTTCCAGCACAATTAACCCGTCTACGGCAACAGGCGAACCGTCAGGCTGTATTATAACAGGATTAATATCGATCTCTTTGATATCGGGAAAAGCCTGGGCAATATCTGACAGTCCTTTTAAAATGTTTTTGATTTCTTCTTTTTTGACAGCCTTTTCCCCTCGAAACTCATTTAAAAGTTTTTTTGAAGATATTTGTTCAAACATATCTTCCATATCAACATCATTTAAGGGCGCTATCTTAAATACAACATCTTTTAAAGCCTCCGTATATATTCCTCCTAATCCAAATACGATTACAGGGCCAAATTGAGGATCTTTGAACATACCGGCAACAAATTCTCTTTTGCCCCTCACTAAAGGCTGAATAAGGAAGGCATCAATATTATTTTTTGCAGAAATTTTCATTTCTTTAACAGCATCAAGGACAGAAGTCTCATCGTGCAATCCGACTCGTACAAGGCCTTTTTCTGTTTTGTGTAAAATATTTGCACCAATACCTTTTAGTACCACTGGAAACCCGGTTTCATGACAGGCGGAAAGGATAAAATTTGTATTGGTTTCTCGTTTTTCTCCCACAACCGGGATATGAAATAATGCAAAGATTTTTTTGGCCTCGTCTTCAGAAATGGATTTTGAGATTGAAGTTGATTCTAATCTTATGTCGATCAGGTTTTGAATATCACTTAGTTTCATTTATGCTTTTGCTCCGTTAAATACAATATTTGAAATACCCGTTGATATTTCGTCAATATCAAGTTTTCTGCTAAAAATAATTTCCCCGAGACAGGCATGCTCAATGGCCCCTAATATTACTTTTCTTAATATATAGGGGTTAACATCTGATTTAAGTTCACCTTTTTCTATGCCTTTTTCAATTATCTCAAGGATGGTGCGGGAATATTTACGAATCATCTCATAGGCACCGGAATCAAAAAAATCTAAAGAATTACGAACCTCAAGCAAAAGAATTTTTGAAAAAGTCCTGTTATCTGCATAGCTTTCAAGACTTGATAAAATAATGATTTCAAGTTGCTTGATACAGGTTTTTTCCTTGACGATTCTGTCTTCAATTTTTTCCTGGAACTTTATGAAATGATCATTTAACACCTGGTATAAAAGATCTTTTTTGTCTTTAAAGTATTTATAAATCAGTCCTTCTGTTACATTTGCATTCCCTGCAATTTGGGCTGTTGTAATGGAATGAAAATCTTTTTTGGCCATGAGAAGAGAAAAAGATTTCATTATTTTTATTCGGCCGGGCGGATTGGTTTTTCCTTTATGTTTCATAATTTCCCTTTTTTAAAAGTCCATTATCAAAATGGTAAGTAATACTTACTCACAAAAAGATAAAATGTCAACCCGGTTGATGGGAAAGGCAGGGCACTCCCATGTAAAGAAAAAAGTAGCCTTAAAAATTGTGTTTTAAAATAGTTGTTTTGCGTTAAGACCCTGTACAGAAG
>JABIYQ010000553.1 GCA_018702715.1 Desulfobacula sp.
TTCTGCCTGGGCTGTTATAACCAATACCCAAAAAAAATATAAATTTTGTCCTGGTGGGGTACGAATAATCCCGAAAATTGCCCTGGTTGATCCCGAGTTGACGGCCAGTATGCCGCCCGTGATAACAGCTGCCACAGGCATGGATGCTCTAAGCCATGCCATTGAGGCCGTTTGCAGTCCCTATGCCATGCCTCAAACAGATGCCTATGCTTTTTCAGCGATAAAACTGGTCGTAAAACACCTGGGTCCTGCCGTGGCTGATGGCAGTAACATGGAGGCCAGAGAGGGAATGGCAATGGCAGCCCTGGAAGCAGGACTTGCCATGAATGCCAATACAGGGGGTGTTCATGCGCTTGGCCACCAGCTCAGCTCTCAATATGGTATTCACCATGGCGTGGCCATGGGAATAATGATGCCCGTTGTAATGGATTTCAATACCATAGCCTGTCTGGATCAAATGAAGGATATAGCAAAAGCCATGGGAGAGAAAGTACAAGGATTGAGTAAAATCCAAGCCGCAGCAAAGGCACCGGCCGCAGTACTTCAATTACAGAAATCTATTGGACTTCCGACAACTTTATCAGAATGTAATGCTGATCCTGAGTTGATACCCGAATGTGCAAAATGGGCTCTATCAGATACAAGTATACCCGGAAATCCGAGAACTATGATTCAGGAACAAATAGAATGGCTTTTCAAAAAAGCTTTTGAAGGATAGATACGTAAATTGCCTGGCTGATTCTGTCTGCCGGAAAGTTTGTCTTGGAATGAATATATTGCACATAAATGAATTAGGAGAGTCTATGCCGGGCCCAAGAATATTTTCTGAGAAAAAATGCCAAATATGGGGATGGGTACTTTTTATTGCATCAGCTCTTTTTTACGGTGCATCGGCTATCCGGAGTGGTGATCTGCTCGGCATTCTGGGCAGCCTGTTTTTTCTGGTAGCCTGCTTTGTTTTTCTTATCCCATTTGTCTTTACGGGCAGATCCGGGTGAAAATTATAAATTTCATTTTTTATGAATAATATGAACCAAATGAATCAAAATATAAAAACCGGGCGAATATATATTATTGGAGCTGCTCTTCTGGCACTTTTTTTAGGGGCAATGGATGCTCTTATTATTTCTGCTGCCATGCCTACTATTACTACAGAACTTGGGGGTCTTCACCTTTATGCATGGGTGTATTCTGCTTATTTCCTTGCAAGGGCGGTTGCTTTGCCTGTATTTGGAAAGCTGTGCGATCTGTTTGATACCAAAAAGCTGTTTCTATTTTCCATAGGGCTTTTTATCTTGAGCAGTGCGGCAGCAGGCGCATCCCCATCCATGGCACTGCTTATTGCTGCAAGGGTATTCCAGGGAATCGGCGCAGGAGGAATATTTGCACTGGTCTATATTGTACTTTCTGATATTTCCCTGCCGGGTCAGCGGGCAAAAACCCTGTCCTTTGCAAGTTCCATCTGGGGCATTTCAAGTGTTATAGGGCCGACCCTGGGCGGGTTTATCGTTACCTATTTTTCATGGAGATGGATTTTTTATATTAATTTGCCCCTGGGGATTCTCTCATTTGTCGGGATCAGCCTTTATTTGAATGAATTCAGAGAAAAAAAGAAAACCGTCCACCTGGATATTTTTGGGATCACCTTTTTGTCTGGATTTATCATTGCTTTTTTGACCATATTTATTACGGGTGGCAGGGAATTTCAATGGAACTCATGGCAGATTATAAGTTTGTCTTTTGCAACCCTTGTTTTTGGAGCAGGATTTTATCTTGTGGAAAAGCGGGCAATTGATCCCATTCTTGATCTTAGTTTTTTTAAACACAAACAATTTGCTTATGCTAATCTTGGATCTTTTTTCAGCAGTTTTTCCATTTTTGCTTTGTTTGCCTATGCGCCGCTATTCCTTCAGGGGGCTCTGGAACAGACCCCCATGCAGGTGGGTTGGGCCATGCTTTCATTGAGTCTTGGATGGTCTCTGGGGTCTTTGCTGGTTGGCAGAAGCATCGGCAGGATCAATGCAAAAACAGCAGCCATTGCTGGAGGGTTGTTTATGGTGGCTGCCAGTGCATTGACCCTTGGATTTAGCCTTACAACAACTATGGTTTATACTTTTATCGTATTTCAGATGATGGGCTTTGGAATGGGATTTATTACCCTTTCCACACTGATTCTGGCCCAGGAAAGTCTGTCAAACAAAGATCTTGGTGTGGCAACATCATTTCATCAATTTTCCCGGACATTTGGTGGAACCATTGGTGTCGGGATTTGCGGAGGGTTTGCCACTTCAGGACTCTTAAACCGCCTGGAAGAGGCCTCGAATGTATTGAATCCTCAACTTTTAGAACAACTTCGGGAAAGCATGGAGAATCTTTTTAAACCTGAATTTGCAGCCATGTTGACCCACAGTGCTAGGCAAATTCTTCAGGAAGCTGTCCTAAAAGGTGTTTCATCCATTTTCCTGATTGTTTTTATCTCCTCCATATTGGGTTTTATCTTTTGTATCATGCTTCCTGGAAATGTTGGACAGGAAAATAAATAAATTTTGTAATTGTTCAGCCCGTTAAAAAAAGTTATCCCCAAAGTCCTGTCTGATGGATATTTGCAGGAGGTTAAGCGTTTAGCATCGAAACAA
>JABIYQ010000399.1 GCA_018702715.1 Desulfobacula sp.
TTAATACTGATATAATCACCAGTGAACATTTTAACCCCATTGAGCATACACTCTTTTTTGTGTTCATTGCAAACAAGATTTTCACAACCCACCAAACAGGTTTTATCAAGATTGTATGCCACCACTGCAGCATGGGAAGTAAGCCCCCCCCTTGCAGTCAGAATTCCGTCTGCTGCATCAATTTCCAGGATATCATCTGGAACCGTATCATTCCTTAATAAAATTAACAGGGAATCTGGATCACTCTTTCTGAAGGCATCAATTTCTTCCAAAGTAAAAACAATTCTCCCACTCATGGCACCTCCACTTACTCCGATCCCCTGGCCAAGATATGCCTTATCAAGGATTTCCGGGGCCACATCAAAATCTTCAATCTTTTTTCTATCCCGCAGGGACATTTCCCTTGCCTGAAGTATAAAAAGATCTTTTTTAGTTTCGCCTTCAAAGGTGAATTCTATTTCCTGGGGGTTCCATCCCTCTTTATAAATAAGTCGATGTATTATTTTTATCAATTGCAAATATATATCAGGGAAACTTTCCTCAAGGCTTATCTTTGAATCGCGTTCTTCAAGTTCCCTCTGGACAATAGATATGGGAAGTGTTTTTACAAGCCCTGAGACAACATCCTCTCCCTGGTTGCCAATGGTAAAATCCCCCCAAAGCTGTATTGTATCTCCAGGAAGCCTTGGGCTATGGCTGAAGACAACACCTGATCCCGACTGCCTGGACAGGTTTCCATACACCATGGATTGAATCGTAACAGCAGTTCCCCAGTCATCTGATATTCCCATAATCCTTCTGTAATCCCTTCCCCTTTTGGATTCCCAAGAGGAAAAAACCTGGTCAATGGCCAGAAATAACTGGTCAACGGGAGACTCTATCAATTCAATCCCCGTATCAATTAACAATTGTTTATAGGCAAGGGCAACTGCCTTCATCTGGTCACCGGAAAAATATCGTTTAAACTCAAGTTTGTTCTTTTTTTTCTTTAAATAAATGATATGATCAAACTCATCTCTTTTAATTCCAAAAGCCATCCCATATCCTTGAATAAACCTCCGGTAGCTGTCCCAGGCAAACCATGGATTTTTGCTTTTTTTTGCGATGCTTGCCGCGATTTTTTCGTTCATCCCCACATTTAAAAATGAATCGAGCATTCCAGGTTGTGAAATGGAAGAACCACTCCTGACGGATAACAGCAATGGGTTTTTAGGATCGCCAAAGGTTTTTTGGGTCTTTTTTTCCAGGTTGTCCACCATTTTAGCCACATATCGCTTGAAATTGATGTTGGCTGGTTTGTAATTATTGATGATTTCGCGACATTTAAAGACCTCTGTGGTAATAATAAATCCTTCCGGGACAGCAGCGCCTAATTTTTTTAATTTGATCAGGTTTAACCCTTTATTCCCTAGAAATATAATATTATTGCCAATGGGATCTGAACTGCCGATTTCAATGACAGCGCTTTTAGGATCATAATTTAGCAACCGGCTTAAATGGATTTGTGATAACTTTTCAGACTGTTGAAAAAGGGTTTGCAATATCCTGTTTAAAAAGACATCCATCTGCTGAAGCCCAAGTGAAGTTGCAATTCTGTCCATGAAAAAAATTTCGGCAACTCTTTTGTCCAGCTTGGATTCCTGCTTTTTAGATCCATTGGGAAGATATTTTTTAAGAATCTTTTTCTTTCCTATTCTGGCTTCTATCTGGGATAAATTGCTGGAATGGATATTATTGAAATAATCATTTATGATATCGCCAACCGCAGATATAAAACCTTTAAAAATATCCAGATACTGGGTAAATGAACAGGTCCTTATATCCATGGAAAATTTTAAAAATTCCATCTGTAAATCCAGCTGATTGGATGAAATTCCGTCCAGATCCAAAGCCATCCTGAACAGATCCAGGATACGGTAAATCCGATTAAAGGTAGCCTTTGTGATCACCTGAAGATCAATGCTGTTGACTAATTCTTCAAACTCCACATTCAGGATATTCTCAACTCTAAGGGTTAAACCCAAAGCATCAAATTTTGCTTCATTGTAACTTCCGTACATGGAAGGAATATCAACTGCAAAATGGCGTTTATGATAAATCGCTTCATTGGCTTCATAAATTTTGTCTGAAAGAATAATATTTTTAAGCTCTTTCATATAGGTAAGAAGCGAGAAGATTTTATTTTCCTGTTTTTTTTCTTCAAGGGCGGATAAAAGCTTCTTGGTATCCGGCAGATTTTCGCAATTAAAAGTAGACAGGTATTTTTTTAATTCCAGGTTGTCAATTCGGTATTTTTGGTTTAAGAGCCTGTAGAATTCAAAGATCATCTTCATTCTTGACCGGTCCAGATCTGCAACCCCTTTATGGCTAACGCCGTCAATTAAATTATTAACAGCATCCTGGGTATAGATCAGATAGTCTTTTGGAAGGGATATGCCCTTTGATACAATAGAATTGAAAATGATTTTCGGTCCGTCAATAAATGGCCCTGAGGATTCAATTGCGCTATAAATGGATGGAGGAAGGTAAGGCGTAAGGTTTTTTTTGTTCCCGCTCTTCCAGAAGAGAATTACCTCTTTTATAAAATCTACGATCCGGCTTGAACTTTCAACATGACATTGCTTTCTTAAAAAATGGATTAAAACATCCTTTCTCTGACAGGATTCATCCAACTGGGTGGAGATATCCCTGAGTTGTCCCTCGGCTCCAATTTCATTGAAAAAGGCTGGTAATAACCTTGACATCTGCTTTACCAGATTAAACACCTGTGCAATATCTGAGTTTAAAAACTTTGTAATATCCCTTGGGAACAAGTCAGTATCTTTAATAAAGACACCACCGATAGCCAGAGATATAATCAAAGCTGATAAGAGTCTTCTGGATTTTTTGGGATGTTGGCCGATCAGGTCGAGAAACACGCGGATATTTTTAACATGGGCTGAATTACTTTTTATCTGCCAGTCTTCACCTGTCCCGGCAATCATTGGAAATTGAAACCCGTGATCAACAGTCCTGTCTATAAAATGATTGATCAGTTCTATTTTAGAGGTTTTATAAACCGCTTCCCCAATTTTATGAACGCAATCCAGAACGGTTTCAGGGTATTTACCCTTATGCTCTTTGAGCAGTGAAAATGCTTGATTAATGATATTGATATCTTTTTTAAAATCCTTATCACCGATCAGGAGGCTAAGGGTTGTATTAATATCCCGCAGGGCCTGGACATGGATGGTATATAGACCTGGAATATGAATAATATAAAAAAGGAAAGTAAGTTTTAGATGCAAGCCCCTTAAATCATCACCGCTTTCGAGAAGTATTTTTTTAGGCACTGCCCAAATCCGGCTGACAAAATCCTGGTAGCCTACAAGATTTGTCAATTGTTGTGATGCATGGCGTGGTTTTTGATCCAAGGTCTGAATAATAGACTCAAAGTCTTTTCGCCAGGTTAATATTTTTTTGTGGGATACTTCTCTTAATATATGTTGTAACTTTTCATCCAATTCATTTACATCCATACTCAGACCAATCCAGGAAATCGGGTCTTCCTGTTTCAACCAGTAGGTAAATGAGCATTCGTAAAATTTTACAAGAAATAAGTTTAATGGTTTGAAAATTTTTTCATCACCCTTAATGCAGCTTAGAAGGCTTTTTGCGATTTTATCCGGCTGGTAATAAGATCTGACAAAAAAATAAAATTCTTTTTCATCATAGGATTCAATTTTTAGTAAAGCCTTTTCGATAACCGGTCCAAACCTATCCATTTCCGGGTCGGATTCTTTGACAATATGCTGTAAAAACAGCATTAAATTATCAGCAGCACTTGTTTTTATTTTTAAGCTTGAATCTGACTCAAATGACTCTATAAAAATATCAACAAACAATTCCAAAGCTTTTACTGCATTTGGATGGGGTTTGTATAAATAAAAATAATGAAGACTAAGATGCCTGGTTTCGCTGACAATAAATTCCCAGTTTTTATAGGGATGGGACAACTCTTCTAAAAAAATGTTCATCCGATTCAAAATTCCAACATAGGATGAAACAATATCTATAAAAATCTGATATTTGGAGTCAATAATAACATCAACTTTTGTATCGGATAAATTCACCTCAAGGGCAGTGGATTTCACAAAGAGTCCTCTTTTTATTTGCAACTTGTTTGATAATTTTTTTACCCAAGCTTTGGCATTTTAACACGTTGATTGGTATTTTCAATGATCTTTATGGATTTTAAATATTTTGTAACCCTATTTATAATCTAATACCGGCATACAGAAAACTATAATGTTTTTGAAGAATGGGGGACCCACTGAGCCTTTTTAGTTTTTACAACGGATGGGATAAGCCCTAAAGTGATTATAAAGACAAAAACCATGACAGAGCTGAACAGGATCAAGGTGTCGTAGTTGCTCAAGATCAGGCCTTTAAAGAGCCAGGTTTCGCTTAAGATGGCATATTCAATAAGTTTTCCGCTGATCACGCCGGAAATAGCGGCTCCCCCCCATTGCAGGGACATGCAAAAAGAAATGATAACAGATTTATTTTTTACGGGTGCAAGTGCCACCATTTCAGATGTAACGGCAATGGAGGATGACGCTTGAATCAAACCGAGGCTAAAGGTGATAAAACTGAAATAAAACACCTGGGAAAGGGGACTTAAATCCCTTAATATCACCAGGAATAAAAATAGAAAATAAGAAAAATGGACCACAAGAAAGACCATTTTGGTTCCGAATTTATCCACCAATTTTCCACCGACATAAAAACCGATCATTGACCCCACAAAAAGCATGGTACCCATGTAAACGATTGTATCATCGGAAAAATGCAAAACATTTTTTTCAAGCAGCCCCATGGTGACAGGCCAGGTGCCCGTGGCAAGCATCAATAAAAAACAATATGCACAAAATGGCATATAACCGGGTACCTCAGGGATACTTGCAATAATTTTCAGTATATGCTTTTTTTCGGATCTGCTTTTTTCTATTTCCGGAATTTTTGAATAGAGAAATATCTGGAGAATGAGTAAGCAGGTAAAAAAAGTCAAAATAAGCTGAAAGGTTCCAAGGGATGTACTCTTTTCTAAAATAAATGTCAGGATAAAGGAACAGCCAATGGCAAAAATCTGCCAGGATACCCGCAAGGTTCCGAAAAAAGATCCTCTGACAGCTTCTGGAATCAAAGGGCTTAAAAGGGCAAACCATCCTGACAATAGTGCAGATATACCAATGCTGAACAGGGTAATGCCGCAGACAACAAACTTAATGGATGGTTGTGTATCAAAAAATCCTGCCAAAATGAGGAGAAAAAAACCAGCAATTGTCAGAATAATTCCTGATACGCCTATTTTTTTCTTGCCGTGTTTGTCGGCATAATACGCAAATGGTATGGATAAGAAAAACAAAATTACAGAAGGCAGAGACAAAAGGATCAATACGTCTGAACTTTTTAATCCCATTTTTAAAAAATATGAAAGTAAAAATCCATTCTTGAAAAAGAGCTGGGGCATGATGCTTGAACAGACCGCAAGAACGATTGTCATCAAAATTTTATTTTTAAATATGTTCATTTAAACCCTGAAAAAGCATCGTTTTTAATTTTTTTTGCATTGTGAAGAAAATAGGTATCTTTTTTCAGTGAGCAAGTTGTTTTCTGATTATTTTTTACTAGGAGCATATACTTGAATTTTCTTTTTGAGAATTAATTTGTTTTATAAAAAGATATCTTGTAAGTTAATTTTAAAAACTGGTTAAAATTTTTGTTAGTGAAAAGATAGCAATACTACCAAATTACAGGTGGATAATACACTATGAAAAATGCTTATAGCCGTATACTTTTTTTAACTATTCCCTTATTATTCATTATTATATCATCCATATGCCATGCCGGTGAAAAGCCAATACTTATAGGAGCCAGTGTATCCTTAGAGGGTAAATATATTGAAACATCCTTTATGGTACAAAATGGATATAAGCTATGGGCTGAGCAAGTGAACAAACAAGGCGGATTATTAGGACGCCCGGTAAAGCTTATTCTTTATAATGATAAAAGCCGGAAAAAACTTGCCGCATCCCTTTATGAAAAGTTGATCGTTGAGGACAGGGTTGATTTAACGCTTTCACCCTATGGAACCCCCCTTACCATGGTCGCATCTGAAGCAACTGAGAAACATGGCTATGTCATGCTGGCCAGCGCTGCTGCAAGTGAACAAATCTGGGAGAGAGGATATAAATATATATTTGGGGTATATGCACTTGCAGATCGATATTTTATAGGCTTTCAGGACCTTTTGGCAAGACAAGGTTATGAATCTATAGGAATTCTCTTTGAGAACACGGCGTTTAATATTTCAATTGCAAAGGGCGTCAGAAAATGGGCTGACCGTTTCAATCTCAAGCTAGTATACGATAATGGTTTTGATGATGCCGATAATGAGCTTCCCATAATTCTCAAACAAGTCATGGGAAAAAATATTGATGGGTTGATCTTCAGCGGTTACTCCCCCCAGTGTTATCAGTTTATTGACCTGATGAAAAAGGCTGATTACCGCCCAAAGTCTTTATCTTTTACAATAGCGCCCATACACCCTGATTTTTATAAAAAGGCGGGTCCTTTTGCTGAAGGTATTTTTGCACCATCCCAGTGGGAACCCGATGAACGGATCCCTTTTCCAGGAACAAAACAATTTATAAAAGACTTTAAGGAATTTACAGGAAAGATGCCTTCGTATCACGCAGCATCTGCATATTCGGCCTGCCAGATTTTGGAAAAGGCAATCATTCAGGCCCAGGCGATTGACCATGAAAAAATTAGAAATTATGTGAGTTCTTTTGATACGATAACGATTATGGGCAGGTTTAAAGTGGATCACACGGGTCGTCAGGTTGGACACAATCCAATTCTTATTCAATGGCAAAATGGCAAAAAAGAGATTGTGTATCCAGGCAAAATGAGCACTTCACAGCCACAATTCAATTCTTCCGGGGAATAACTTTAAAGTGCAAAAAAGGGTTTTCCAAAATAGACTTTTGTTAGGGATAATACTACCCGTTGTGATTATCGGCGGTCTTTTTTCATTTATGCTTACGCAATTTTTGCTCCCACCAATTATTTCTCTTCTACAGGACCGTACAGATGCTACTCTGATCCACGCCACAAAAATGGGTATAATTGCCTGCGAGGAGCGATTTGGTGATATTCTGGAACTGAGGATGGAAGATAATCAGCAAATGAATGCAGCCTCTAAAAAAGAGGCCATTGAACAAATAAAAAAACTAACTCAAATCATTCCCGGCATACAGATGCTGATCATTGACAAAGACAGCAAAATTATTGGAAGCAGTTTCAAGGTAGCAGTGAATCAGTTGGTGCTGCAGAAGCAGATAAAAAGTCAAAATAGTATCCTTATTCAAAACTTAGGAGACCACCGGGTAAGATTAAATTATCAGTTTTTTCCATTCTGGCGCTGGCATGTCGTAAGTATTATGTTTGATGATGACTATATGGCGCCCATTCTCATGGCTAAGCAAGTCATTTCAATTGGAACTTTTGGTGTTCTTTTTATTGTTCTTTTTACAATGCTTGTTTTATTCATCTGGCGCATAAACCGGCCTTTGAAAAGCATTATCCAGGCAACTGAAGAAATTTCAAAAGGCAATCTGAAACCATTGTCTGTAAAAGGAAAA